>DPMS01000386.1:13521-16460 GCA_003541285.1 Actinomycetota bacterium | reverse complement strand
CATGATGTCCCAGACCAGCAGCCGGTGGTAGGCGCGGGCCAGCGGATGATCGTCGTTTGCCACCCCGACCGCGCACTTCAGCCACCAGTAGGGCGAGTGCAGCCCATGGGCATGATGATGGCCGCCTACTGTCAGGCCCGCCCGCCGGAGCTTCGCCTCAAGTTCCGGCCGGGTGTAGATGCGGACGTGACCGCCGGGAACGTTGTGATAGTCGTCGGACAGCAGCCAGCAGACCCGTTCCGGCAGCCAGGCGGGCACGGTCACAGCCAGCAGGCCACCTGGCCGCAGCACCCGGGCGATTTCGTGCAGGGCTGCCTGATCGTCGGCGATGTGTTCCAGCACCTCGGCGGCGATCACCCGGTCGAAAACCCCATCGCCGAACGGCATCGCGGTGGCATCGCCGCCCACCGCGACGGCTTGTGCCAGGGCGGGACTTTCCCCGGCCTCCTCCATGGCGGTGGCAATGCTGGCGACGGTCCGCAACTCGCCCTCGTCGGCGTCACAGGCGGTCACCTGCGCACCCCGGCGGAACGCCTCGAAGGCGTGCCGCCCGGCGCCGCAGCCAAGATCCAGCAGGCGGTCACCGGGCTCGACCGGGAAACGGCGGAAGTCGACGGTCAGCACTGGCCTGCTCCCTTCAGCGGTGCCCGGCGAACATTACCATCCAGTACGGCCCATACCCTTGTGCCCCTCGGCCCTGACCGCTCGTGTCTGGCGTGCTTTAAGCTGCCGCGACAGACCTAGCGCGGCATGCCGCCGAGTGTGGTGCGTTCCGGCAGGTCACAGACGGCGGTGGAGGACGGGCGATGACGAGGCGTGCGCTGATAACCGGGATCACCGGGCAGGACGGGTCCTATCTCGCCGAACATCTGCTGGCGCAAGGGTGCGAGGTGTGGGGGCTGGTCCGCGGGCAGTCCAACCCGAGGGTGCGCCGGCTGCGCGAACTGCTCGGGGAGGTCAAGCTGGTCCGTGGTGACCTGCTCGACCAGGGCAGCCTGATTTCCGCGGTCGAGCGGGTCCAGCCCGACGAGGTATACAACCTGGCCGCGATCTCCTACGTGCCGATGTCATGGCAGCAGGCCGAGCTCACCGGTGAGGTGACCGGGCTGGGCGTGCTCCGGGTGCTGGAGGCGATCAGGGTCTGCAGCGGGATCAGCTCGTCGCGCACCCCGGGCAGCGGGCAGATCCGGTTCTACCAGGCGTCCTCGTCGGAGATGTTCGGCATGGTGGCCGAGTCGCCGCAGACGGAGCGGACTCCCTTCCATCCCCGCAGCCCGTACGGCGTGGCCAAGACGTACGGCCATTTCCTCACCCAGAATTACCGTGAGTCATACGGCATGTTCGCTGTCTCGGGGATCTTGTTCAACCACGAATCACCGCGCCGGGGCAGCGAGTTCGTGACCCGCAAAGTGTCGCTCGGGGTGGCCAGGATCAAGCTCGGGCTGGAACGCCAGCTGCGGCTGGGCACTCTCACGGTGCGCCGCGACTGGGGGTTCGCCGGCGACTACGTGCGGGCCATGCACCTGATGCTGACCCGGGACGTGCCCGAGGACGTCGTGGTGGGCACGGGGGTGACCCACAGCGTGGAGGATCTGGTGGAGCGTGCGTTCGGCGTCGCCGGGCTTTACTGGCGGGACCACGTGGTCTGTGACGCGGCCTTCGTCCGGCCCGCCGAGGTTGACCAGCTGTGCGCCGACCCGTCTACGGCGGTCAAGCAGCTCGGCTGGGAACCGAAGGTGGGTTTCGACGAGCTGATCACGATGATGGTGGAGTCCGACCTCGCCCTGCTTTCCACGCCGGGAGCGCGCGGCGACGACCCGTTCGGTCACGACATCTGGTAGCTGGCGCGGCGGTGAGCGGCGGGCCCCACCCGGGGTCAGTGGATCACGGCGCCGACCACGCTACCGATGAGGTAGGTGACACCGGCCGCGAAAGCACCCAGGAGCAACTGGCGCACGGCCCCGCGCAGGAACGGCCGGTCGGTGAGCCGTGCCACCAGCCCGCCCCCGGCGAACGCGGCCACGGCCGCCAGCCCGAGCGCGGTGCCGAGCGAGTCGTAGGAGACCAGGTAGGGCAGGAGCGGGATCAGCGCGCCGACGGCGAACGTCACCAGGGAGGCTGCTGCGGCGATGACCGGCGACGGCAGCACCTGATGGTCAACCCCGAGTTCATCGCGCACGTGCACGGCCAGGGCGTGATCGGGATGCGCGGAGACCTGCCGGGCCGCCTGGTCGGCCAGGTCGGCGTCCACCCCCCACATCCGGAACTTGCCCGCGAGTTCCCTGCGTTCGGCGTCGGGGTGGTTCTCCAGCTCGAAACGCTCCTTGCGGACCTCTGCCGCGACCAGTTCGTTCTGCGACGAGACTGAGACGTACTCGCCGGTCGCCATCGAGAAGGCACCGGCGGCCAGGCCGGCCAGGCCGGTGAGGACGATGATGTGCGGCGCCCCACCGCCCGCGCCCACGCCCGCGATCAGCGACACGTTGGTCACCAGGCCATCCATGGCGCCGAACACCGCAGGGCGCAGCCAGCCCCCGGAGACATCGCGGTGCTCGTGGCTGGGCGCCTCGCTGTCGGTGTCGCTGGCAGCGGTCATGATCGTCCCTCAGATCTCGTGGAGCGTAGCGCACGGTGGCTGGGCTGGCTGGGAAGTGGAAGGCGGCCGTGTGCTGGGGCCGGCCTCGATGCCCCATTATTCCCGATGCAGCCGCCGGTCAGCCCTTAGCCGCCCGGGTGAGGAACAGATGGCCGATGGCGGTCGGGTAAGGGCCGCTGACGTTCCTGGCCCACGCCGACAGGTAGTTGTAGAAGTAGCCATAGATGATCGGCGTCTGGTCCAGCAGCAGGGTCTCGATCTGGCCCGCGATCTGGCGCTGTGTGGACAGGTCGGCGGTGGCCACGTACTGCTGCGCCAGCTTGTCGTACTGGGCGTTGGCGAA
>DPMS01000386.1:0-13479 GCA_003541285.1 Actinomycetota bacterium | reverse complement strand
GATCTGGGCGTACTCCCCGATCTCCTGGACGTCGTTGCCGATCAGCTGGGTGGAGAACCCGTTGGCATGCCCGGCCGCTGCCAGCAGCGACTTCGCCTTCGCGATGTTCATGGCCCGCTGGGCGACGCTGGTGTTGGTGGAGGGGAAGACCGGGGCGAAGGGGCTGTCATTGCCGACGTCCGCGTAGCCCTTGAACAGCGCCTGGACGATCTGCGGCCGGTTGAGGGTGAGGGCGATCGCCTGGCGCACCCGCGGGTCGGTGAACGGCGCCTGGTCGCAGCGCATCGACAGTTCGCGGTGCGCGCTGGACTTGAGCTTGCTGACGTTGTAGCCGCCGGAGAGCAACTGCTCGCCGCCGGCCACGGAGAACTGCCCGATCACGTCGACGGTCCCGCCGGTCAGGGCCAGGATCTGCGGTGTCTGGGTGCCGTAGAACGTGAACTCGGTCGCGGCCGGGAGGGCCTTGACCCCCCAGTACTGCTCGTTGCGGGTGAAGGAGGCGCCGACCTTCGGCGTATAGCTCTTCAGCACGAACGGGCCGGTGCCGATGAAGGAGCTCTGCCATTTGGCTGGGTCGTAGCCCTTCGGGATGATGATCATGTTGTAGTTGTCGGACGAGGTCAGGTAGGGGAAGTTGCCGTTCGGCGCCTCTAGGTGGAAAGCGACGGTGAAGTCATCGACTTTCTGGACCCCGGAGGGGACCAGCACACCGCCGAATGCCGACAGTGCGCTCGACCCGCTTTTCGGGTTCGTCTGAAGCTGGTAGGTGTACACGACGTCGTCGGCGGTGAGCGGGCTGCCGTCGTGGAATTTCACCCCCTGGCGGATCTTGAAGGTCCAGACATCGGCGCTGGAGTTGGCCGACCAGCTCTCTGCCAGCACCGGCTGCAGTGTCAGGTGCTGGTCGGACAGGCACAGGTACTCGCCGGTCTGCGCGAGCATGTCGAGGCCGCCCTGGTCGGCGACGGTGACCGGATTGACCGCGCCCGCCGGGACGAGGATCGCGGCCTTGATGGTGGCGCCGCCCTTGCCGGCCGCCGGGGTGGAGGATGAGCTGCCTGGACTCCCGCAGGCGGAGAGGATCGCGCCGAGCACGGGCAAAGACAGTCCGACAACGGTGCCGCGCCGCAGGAAGTCCCGCCGGGACAGCCTGCCTGCGACGTATTCGTCAATGATGTGGTTCCCGACTTCGCCCTGACGTTCCCTGAGCTGGTCGAGCCGGCCATGGTCAACGTTCACTCGGTTCCTCCCTGCCAGGCGCGCGTAAGGCGCGAATCGAAAATAGCTAAGCCTCCGGACACTCTCCTGTCACGTTGTCTTTGCGGCGCGTTGCAGGATTCGCAACTGATCGAGCGGGATGTGGCAGCTCAGGTGGTGCCCGGGTGCGACTTCGGCCAGCGGCGGCTCCGCCGTTTCGCATTCGCCGGTTGGCAGCCGCCGCGGGCACCGGGTGTGGAAGACGCATCCGGACGGGGGGTCCGCCGCGGACGGGATCTCCCCCACCAGCTGGATCCGGGTGGGCTGCCGCCCGTGGATGCTCGGCACCGCCGACAGCAGTGCTTCGGTGTAGGGGTGATGCGGGCCGGAGAAGACCGTTTCGGCCGGCCCGATCTCCATCACCCGGCCGAGGTACAGCACGGCGATACGGTCGGACAGGTACCGCACCACGCCCAGGTCGTGCGAGATGAACAGGTAGGTCACCTGCTCGGCTGCCTGCAGGTCCGCCAGCAGGTTGAGGATCGCCGCCTGCACCGACACATCCAGTGCCGAGGTGGGCTCGTCGCAGACGACCACGCGGGGCCCGCCGCCGAAGGCCCGTGCGATCGCCACCCGCTGCTTGAGGCCGCCGGAGAGCTGGCTGGGGCGCAACGGCAGATGGTGTTCCTCCAGGCGTACCGATCGCACGAGCTCGGCCAGGCGTGCCCGCAGCCGCTCACCCGACAGGGCGGCCAGCCGGACCAGCGGGCGGCTGATCAGGCGCCGTACGGTGTGGCGCCGGTTCAGTGCCGAGTCGGGGTTCTGGAAGACGATCTGGATCGAGGAGAGCTGGCCGTGCGGGCGGCGCCGCACATCAGGTCCCAGCGGCTTGCCCTCGAACTCGACGAAGGCGCCCTCGTCTGGGGGCAGCAGGCCGAGCAGGATACGCGCGAGTGTGGTCTTGCCGCTGCCGCTCTCGCCGACCAGCCCCAGCGTCTCGCCACGGTGCAGTCCCAGCCCTACCCCGGCTAGCGCCATAACCTGCCCGCTGGGGCCGGTGAAGGTCTTCGACAGCTCCGCCACCCGCACCAGGGTCTCGGCCGCCCCGGCGGGCGGCGGCGGCTGCCTGCCGGCCGGTGTGCTCCGCGGCAGATCCGGCGCCGCCTCGTGCCGGTAACACCGCGCGGTGCGGACCGCGTCGATGCTGAAGAACGGCGGTGGGGCAGCCCGGCAGCGGTCCTGCACGAGCAGGCAGCGGTCGGCGAAGACGCATCCGGACAGCGTGTGTCCCGCGGGTGGCTGGAAACCAGGGATGGTGTCGAGCCGTCCGTGGTCCTTGCGCTGGCCGCGCCGGGGGATGCAGCGCAGGAGCCCCACCGTGTAGGGGTGACGCGGGCCGCCGAACACCTCGTCCGCCGGCCCCTCCTCGACCAGTTCCCCGGCGTACAGCACGCCGACGCGATCGCACATCTTGGCGATCACAGCGAGGTTGTGGCTGATGAACAGCACCGAGGTGGAGAACTCCTCGCGCAGCCCGGTCACCAGGTCAAGCACGTCGGCCTCGACCGTCGCGTCGAGCGCCGTGGTCGGCTCGTCGAGGATGAGCAGCGAGGGCTCCGAGGCCAGCGCCATGGCGATGACGACCCGCTGCGCCATGCCGCCGGAAAGCTGGTGCGGGTAGCGGCCCATGACCTGGCCGGGATCGGAGATCTGGACCTTGGCTAGCATGGCCTCGGCCCGCTCCAGTGCCTCCCCCCGGGGCAGGCCCGCGATCTCGTACACCTCGGCGACCTGGCGGCCGACATGCAGGGACGGGTTCAGTGCCCGGCCCGGCTCCTGGTACACCATGGAGATCGTGCGGGCCCGCAGTTCGCGCAGGTCTGGATGGCGCAGCGAGAGCGTGTCCTGGCCGTTGACGGTGATCGACCCCGCGCTCACCCTGCCGTTGCGGGGCAGGTAGCGGGTAAGCGCCAGGGCAACGGTGGATTTCCCCGACCCGGATTCGCCGACCAGCCCGTAGGTTTCGCGCCGCCCGATGCTGAACGACACGTCCCGCAGCGCCAGCCGGCTCCGCCCGCGCACCTTGTAGACGACGTCGAGGTGCTCGACTGTGAGCACCGGGCCGTCACTGCCGCGCCCGTCCGGCGTAGCCCGGGACTGCGTGGCCGTCATCCGGTAAGCACCTGCTCGATCGAGTCGGTGACCAGGTTGACCGCGATCACGAGGGAGGCGATGGCCAGCGCCGGGAACAGCGTCATCCACCAGTACCCGGCGCCGAGGGTCACGTAGTTGTGGGCGATGTCCGATCCCCAGTCAGGTGTGGGCGGCTGCACCCCGAAACCGAGGAAGGACAGCGTGGCGACCGCGAAGACCGCATAACCGAGCCGGACCGTGAACTCGACCAGGATCGCCGGGATCACGTTCGGGAGGATCTCGGTGGCCATGATGACCGTCGGCCGCTCGCCGATCAGGCGGGCCGACGGCAGGTAGTCCAGCTGGCTTTCGACGAGTACCGCGGAGCGCACCGTACGGGCGATCAGCGGCGCGAAGACGAAGCCGATCACGAGGATGAGCGTCAGGGTGGACGGACCGAGCGCGACCAGGAACAGGAACGCGACGATCACCACCGGCAGGGCGATCACCGCCTCCACCACCCGGCTGGCCAGCATGTCCACGACGCCGCCCAGGTAACCCATCAGCAGGCCGAGCGCGGTTCCCGCCGCGGTGGCGAGCACCGTGGCCAGGGTGGCGATGACCAGGATGTCCCTGGCGCCGGCGATGACCCGGGAGGCGACGTCGCGGCCCAGCTGGTCGGTGCCGAACCAGTGCGCAGCCGACGGTGGGCTGTTCGTCGCGAGCAGTTCCTGGACCAGCGGATTGTGCGGCGCGATGACCGGGCCGGCGATGGCGCAGGCCAGCCAGAACAGCAGTATCGCCGCCCCGGCGAGGAAGGTCGGCTTGCGCAGCAGCAGCCGCCAGGATGTCAGTTCCCCCAGCCGCTCCGCGCGGGTCACGGTCACCCCGGTGGCTGGGGCCACCATGAGGTCGGTCATCCGGCGCTCCCCGGCCGCAGCCGCGGGTTGAGCATGGTGTGCAGCACGTCAGCGATCAGGGTCGCCACCATGTACACGATGCCGATGGTCAGGACACCGGCCTCCAGCATCGGGAAGTCCTTGGACTGCGCGGCGCTGTAGATCAGGTTCCCGATGCCCTGGTAGTTGAAGAGGGTTTCCACCACCACCAGCCCGCCGATGAGATACCCGGTCTGGGTGGCGATGACGGTGATGGTGGGAAGCAGTGAGTTCCGCAGGATGTGCCGGCGGATCACCACCGGCCGGCTCAGCCCCTTGAGGGTGGCGGTGCGGGCATAGTCGGAGTCGAGGGCCTCGATGGTCCCGGCTCTCGCCATGCGGGCAATGTAGCCGAAGAGGACGAGCACGAGCGGGATCGCAGGCAGGATCAGGTGGTCCAGCTGGGTCAGCGCGGACGCACCGGAACCGGCCGAGGCCGAGACGGGCAGCAGTTTCAGCGCGACCCCGAACACGATGATGACCACGATCCCGGACACGAACTCGGGCACGGTGGCGGCGGACAGCCCGGTCATCGAGATCAGCCGGTCGGGGAACCGGCCGGCGAACAGAGCCGCGATGACCCCGCCGGCGATGCCCAGCGGCACGACAACCAGAAAGGCCAGCGCGGCCAGTTTGACCGAGTTCACGAGCGCGGCCAGGATGAACGGCTCGACGGGCGAGCGGAACTGGTACGACTCGCCCATGTTGCCGCGCAGCAGGCCGGTGACCCAGGCCCAGAACTGGGTGGGCAGCGGCCGGTCCACCCCGAGGCGGTGATCGAGGGCACGTACCGCGGCGGGTGCTGCCAGGTGGCCCAGGATGGACCGCCCGGGATCCCCGGGAAGCACCTGGCCGGCGAAGAAGACGATCACGCTGAGGAGAAACAGCGTGACCAGCGCGAGCGCCAGGCGCTTCAGGAGGTAGGTCGCCACCCGTGCCCCCCTCGCGGACCGTGTCCCTCGGAATTCCGGGCTTCCGGCAGCGTAGTTTCCGCCGCCGGAAGCCGCAAATGTCACTGTGGCGAGCGCATCAGGCTAGCCCGCTGAGCCCTGGCCGGCGCCCCGCAGGGCAGCGAGCTGCGGCTCGGTCCCGATCGCGATGAGGACGGATCCGGCCACGATCTGCGTGTCCAGGGGCGGGTTCGTCGTGAAGGTCCCGTCAGGGTTGCGCAGTGCCAGCACGAGCGCTCCCGTGGAGCCGCCGAGCTCGGTGTCCCGGAGGGTTTGCCCGGTCAGCGCCGAACCGGGGCCGACCGGCACTTCCTCCAGCCGGAACTCCAGGCTGCCGTCGTGCATGACCACATCGAGAAACTCGACAACGTTCGGCTGCTTCGCGGCCGCGGCCATCCGCTGGCCGCCGATCCGCTGCGGGTTCACCACCCGGGTCGCCCCGGCCCGCAGCAGCTTCGACTCCGAGGCCTCGGTCCGGGCGCGGGCGACGATGACCAGGTCGGGCCGCAGTGCCCGGGCGGACAAAGTCACGTACACGTTTTCGGCGTCGGTATCGATGGCGGCGATCAGGGAGCCCGCGTGCATGATGCCCGCCTCGCGCAGCACGTCGTCATTGGTCACATCGCCAGTGAACGAGCGCATCCCGGCCGGCACGGTGGCCACCCGCTCCGGGCTTCTGTCCACCACGACCACCTGCGTGCCCAGGCCGGCCAGGTAACCGCCGACCGACCGGCCGACCCGGCCCCAGCCGCACACGATGGCATGCCCGGACATCCGGGCGATCTCCCGTTGCATCCGGTGCCTTTCCAGGTGCACCCGCAGGTGCCCTTCGACCAGTGCTTCCAGTACCACCCCGAACGCGTACAGCGCCGTGCCGACCCCGGTGATAATCAGCACGATGGTGAAGATCTTCCCGGCGGTGTTTAGGGGTTGAACTTCCCGGAACCCCACGGTGGTGATGGTGGTGACGGTCTGATAGATCGCATCGAGCGGGCTGAATCCCAGGATGAAATAGCCAATGCTGCCGGCGACCAGGACGGCCAGCACGGCCAGCAGTGCCCACTGGATCCGCCGGACGATGCTCACGTGGCCATTCTCGCTGTGCGGGGGGCGCTCGCAGGCACGGGCCGCCCCGCGCTCCGCCTGCGGCTCCATATACGCTCCGGGCGGCCCTCACCTGCCCGCTTGCGGAGTGCCTGCCCCCGGCCATGGGCCTGGGCAGGCGGGAGCGAGATGATGAAGTGGCATTTCGCTGGGCATTTTCGCTGACTCGATGAGGAGCCACCAATGACTGCTGCCACCCCTACCGGCTCCGCTCCCGCAGGGCCACGGCCGGTTCGTGCGCCGCGGGGCGTGGCGTTGAGCTGCCGGGGGTGGCCGCAGGAGGCGGCCATGCGGATGCTCATGAACAACCTCGACCCGGAGGTGGCCGAGCACCCGGATCAGCTGATCGTCTACGGGGGATCGGGCCGGGCCGCCCGGAGCTGGGATGCGTACGAGGCAATCGTCAGGAGCCTTCAGGGGCTTGCGGGGGACGAGACCCTGCTCGTGCAGTCGGGCAAGCCGGTGGGGATCCTGCGCACCCATGAGTGGGCGCCCCGGGTGCTCATCGCGAACTCACTGCTCGTGCCGCAGTGGGCGACCTGGGAGGAGTTCCGGCGGCTGGAGTCGCTGGGCCTGACCATGTTCGGCCAGATGACGGCCGGGTCGTGGATCTACATCGGGACCCAGGGCATCTTGCAGGGCACCTATGAGACGTTCGCCGCCGTCGCGGCCAAGCGGTTCGGCGGGTCGCTGACCGGCACGATCACGCTGACCGCCGGGCTGGGCGGCATGGGCGGGGCGCAGCCGCTGGCGGTGACCATGAACGGCGGGGTCGCCATCGTCGTGGAATGCGACCCCTCCCGGATCGCCCGCCGGATCGAGCACGGCTACCTCGACATGGCCAGCGATGACATCGACGATGCGCTGTGGCATGCCGAGACCGCCAGGGATGCCGGCCAGCCGCTGTCGATCGGGCTGCTCGGCAACGCCGCTGATGTGCTGCCGGCGATGCTGGCCCGGGGCGCGGTGATCGATGTGGTGACCGACCAGACCTCGGCCCACGACCCGCTCACCTACCTGCCGCGCGGGGTGGCGTTCGAGGACATGGCGGCACTGCGGGCCGAGGACCCGGCCGGCTTCACCACCAGGGCCAGGCAGTCGATGGCCGCGCATGTGGAGGCCATGGTCGGCTTCCAGGACGCGGGGGCCGAGGTGTTCGACTACGGCAACTCGATCCGTGGTGAGGCCGAACTGGCCGGCTACCAGCGGGCGTTCGCGTTCCCCGGGTTCGTGCCCGCCTACATCCGGCCGCTGTTCTGCGAGGGCAAGGGACCGTTCCGGTGGGCGGCGCTGTCGGGCGACCCAGCTGACATCGCCGCCACCGACGCGGCCATCCTCGATCTGTTCCCGGGGAACGAGCCGCTGGCCAGATGGATCCGGCTGGCCAGGCAGAAGGTGCATTTCCAGGGGCTGCCGGCCCGGATCTGCTGGCTCGGCTACGGCGAGCGGCACCTGGCCGGGCTGCGCTTCAACGAACTCGTGGCCCGCGGGGAGGTGTCGGCCCCGATCGTGCTGGGCCGCGACCACCTGGACTGCGGGTCGGTCGCCTCGCCGTACCGGGAGACCGAGGGCATGGCCGACGGCTCGGATGCCATCGCCGACTGGCCGATCCTCAACGCGCTGGTCAACACGGCTTCCGGCGCGTCCTGGGTGAGTGTCCACCACGGCGGCGGGGTGGGGATCGGGCGCTCGATCCACGCCGGGCAGGTGTGCGTGGCCGATGGCACCCCGCTGGCCGCGCAGAAGCTGGAACGGGTCCTCACCAACGACCCGGGCATGGGCGTGATCAGGCACACCGACGCCGGTTACGAGAAGGCGTCCGCGGTAGCGGCCGGCCGCGGCGTGCGCATCCCCATGCGCGAGTCCCCGGCGGCCCCGGCGGCCCCGGCCGCCCCGGCCGCCCCGGCGGGCCAGCAACCATGATCGTGGTGCTTTGCGTGCACCAGGCGCATGAAATCCACCGCGATCATGGACAGCCGGGGGCACCGTGAGCTTCGCCGCGCTGTGGGAGGGGCTGCTGCCGGTCGGCCGCGACGCGCTGACCGGCGGGTACCGGCGCTTCTCCTGGACGCCTGCGGACGTCGCGTGCCGGTCCTGGTTCACCCGCACAGCCGCCGAACGCGGCCTGCGCGTGGACACCGACCGCAACGGCAATCTCTGGGCGTGGTGGGACCCGCCCGGGCTGGCGCCCGGGCCGGGCAGCCTCCCCCGTGGGCCCGGTCCCGGCGCGGTCGTGGTCGGCAGTCACCTGGACTCGGTGCCCGATGGCGGCCCCTTCGACGGGCCACTCGGCGTCGTGTCCGCCTTCGCCGCCATCGACCTGCTCCGGGAGCGGGGCCTGGCGCCGGTCCGGCCGCTCGGCGTCGCGGCGTTCTGTGAGGAGGAGGGGGCGCGGTTCGGGGTCGCCTGCCTGGGGAGCCGGCTCCTGACCGGGGTGATCGACCCGGCCACGGCGCGGGCGCTGACCGACGCCGGGGGGACCACCCTGGCGGAGGCGATGGCGGCGGCCGGGCAGGACCCGGCCAGAATCGGGCCCGACGAGGACCTGCTCGGGCGGATCGGCACCTACGTGGAACTCCACATCGAGCAGGGCAGGGCACTGGCCGGGCTGGGCGCGGCGATCGGGGTCGGCGAGCGGATCTGGCCGCACGGGCGGTGGCGGCTCGGCTTCACCGGCCGGCCTGACCACGCCGGCACGGCCACCCTGGGTGAGCGGCGCGACCCGATGCTGGCCTTTGCCTCGGTGGTGCTCGCGGCGCGGCAGGCTGCGGCGGATCACCACGGGCTCGCGACCGTCGGCAAGGTAGTCGCCGAGCCCGGCGCGGTCAACGGCGTCTGCGCACGGGTGACCGCCTGGCTGGATGCCCGCTGCCCGGACGAGCAGACCTTGTGGACGCTGGTTGACCAGATACTCGCGGCGTCGCGTGACGTGGCCGGCCAGCATGGCGTCGCGCTGGAGGTGACGCCCGAGTCGGTCACCCCTGCCGTTGACTTCCACCCGGGCCTGCGCGCGCGGCTGACCGCGTCCCTGGCCGCCCGGGGCATTCATGCGCCGGTGCTGGCCACCGGGGCGGGCCACGATGCCGGGGTGCTCGCAGCCCGCGTGCCGGCCGCGATGCTGTTCGTACGTAACCCATCGGGGGTGTCGCACTCGCCCGCCGAGCATGCGGAGCCTGCCGACTGCGAGGCCGGGGTGCTGGCCCTGGCGGCTGTGCTGGAGGATCTCGCATGCAGGTGAGCGGGGAGGCGGTCCGGCGCTGGTACGCCGACCTGGCCTGGCTGCCCGCTGGCGGGGTACGGCCGGGGGTGCTGATCGAGGCGGCAGGCGAGCGTTTCGCCTCCGTCACGCCGGATGTCAGGCCCGGCGACCTGCCGCCGGGGTTGGTACGCCTGCCAGGCCTCACCCTGCCAGGCCTGGCCAATGCCCATTCCCACGCTTTCCACCGCGCCCTGCGCGGAGCTGCCCAGGCGGGGCAGGGCACGTTCTGGACCTGGCGGGAGCGGATGTATGACGTCGCCGCCCGGCTGGAACCGGACAGTTACCTGGCCCTGGCGCGGGCCGTCTACGCGGAAATGGCGCTGGCGGGAATCACCTGTGTCGGTGAATTCCACTACCTGCACCACGCCGCCGGCGGTGCCCGCTACACCGACCCGAACCAGCTAGGCCGGTCGCTGATCGAAGCGGCCGCGCAAGCGGGCCTGCGGATCACGCTGCTGGACACGTGCTATCTGTCCGGGGGCCTGGCCACGGGGGGTGCGCCGGAGCCGCTGGCCGGGACACAGCTGCGCTTCGGGGACGGGGACAGCGGCCGGTGGGCGGAGCGGGTTCACGCGCTCGGCGCCGACCCGCACGGGATGCTCGGCCCGCACGCACGGCTCGGGGTGGCGATTCACTCCGTGCGCGCGGTGCCGCCTGGCAGCATCCACCCGGTGATCGCCGTGTCCCACGCCTATGGGGCACCCCTGCATGTCCATCTGTCCGAGCAGATCGCCGAGAACCAGGCCTGCCTGGCGGCGCATGGGGTGACACCCACGCAACTGCTCGACCGGGTGGGGGCGCTCGGGCCCCGCACGACAGTGGTGCACGCCACCCACGTCACCGGCGCCGATGTGGATGTGCTGGGCGGCAGCCGCACGACGGTGTGCCTGTGCCCGACCACCGAGGCGGACCTGGCGGATGGGATCGGCCCGGCGAGGGCGCTGGCCTCGGCGGGTTCACCGCTCAGCCTGGGCAGTGACAGCCATGCCGTGATCGACCTGCTGGAGGAGGCGCGCCGGGTGGAACTGGGGGAGCGGCTCATCAGCGGGCAGCGCGGCAGTTTCAGCGCCGGGGCGCTGGCCCGGGCGGCAACGGTGGCCGGGCACGCCTGCCTGGGCTGGCCGGAAGCCGGGGAGATCGCCCCCGGGGCGCTTGCCGATCTGGTGACCGTGGCCCTGGATACCCCACGGCTGGCGGGCGCTTCGTCCGCGACGGCGCTGGAGTCAGTGATCTTCGCGGGGACGGCCGCCGATATCCGGAGCGTGGTGATCAGCGGGCGTGACGTCGTGCGCGAGGGCCAGCACCTGCGGGTGGACGTCCCGGCGGAACTGGCTGCCGCGATCGGGCCGCTGCTGGGCTCCTGAGCGCCCGCCGTCCGGCCGTCCCTTCATGATCACGGAATCCTGACAGTCGTATCGCCTGGGAGGAGTCCGTGATCATGAAAAATCCGCCACGATCATTGGGGGCGCAGGCGGTCGCGGGCAGCGGCGAGGCCTTCGGCCAGAGCTGAGCGCTGGGCGGGAGTGAGGGCGTCGACCAGGTAGCGGCGCACCACCCGGACATGGCCCGGGGCCGCGCGGCTCAGCGCGGCCCGGCCGGCACCGGTCAGCACCGCGAGGACGCCCCGCTCGTCCGACAGGCATTTCTCGCGGCGGACGAGCCCGGCCCGCTCCAGCTGGGTGATCTGGTAGGTCAGCCCGCTCCGCGAGACGGTGATCAGGTCTGCGAGTTCGCTCATCCGCTGCTGCCCGCCGGGTGCGCCCGCCAGCCGGGAAAGGATCTCGTACTGCGGATGGGACAGGCCGGCATCAGTCTTGAGCTGCTGCTCGATGGCACGGTCGAGCCGGTGGCTGACTTCCAGGAAGGCCAGCCAGGCCGCCATCTCGGCCTCATCCAGCCAGGGGGAATCTTCTGCCACGTGCCCAGCCTACGGGGAATGTAGTTTGAATTTGAACTGTTATCCGGGACGGAAGGCCAGGATCGGTGGCAGGAGGAGCGCGATGTCCGGCGAGTACGCGGCAGCAGCGGGCGCAGCGGAGCGAAACGAGGCGGACGGGGGCGCCCTGGCGGGCCGGATGCCCGCGATCTACCTGAGTCATGGCGCGCCGCCACTGGCCGACGATCAGCTGTGGACGGGACAGCTGGCGGGCTGGGCTGGCGATCTGCCCCGGCCGTCGTCGGTGCTTATGGTCTCCGCCCACTGGGAGTCGGCGCCGCTCGCCATCGGCGCGACCACCACCGTGCCGCTCGTGTACGACTTCTGGGGCTTCCCGGAGAGGTACTACCAGGTGACCTATCCCGCCCCGGGTGCGCCCCGGCTCGCCGACGACGTCCGCAGGCTGCTGCGGGCAGCAGGTACCCCGGTGCAGGACACCCCGGACCGGGGCCTTGACCACGGCGCCTATGTCCCGCTGGCGGAGATGTACCCGGATGCCGACGTCCCGGTCCTGCAGATCTCCATGCCAACACTGGACCCGCAGCAGTTGTTCGAGATCGGCCGCAAGCTGTCGCCGCTGCGCGATGAGGGTGTCCTGATCGTGGGCAGCGGCTTTTTCACCCATAACCTGCGTGCCCTGAGCATGGACGGCGCGGTGAGCTCGGTGATGTCGGACTTCGACCAGTGGGGCGCCGGAGTGCTCGCCGACGGGGACATCGACGCGCTGCTCGATTTCCAGCACAAGGCCCCGGCTGCCCGGCAGGCGCATCCGCGTACCGAGCATTTCGCGCCATTGTTTGTCACACTGGGCGCCGCAGCAGGCGATCTCACCGGCTCGCGTACCGTCATCGACGGTTTCTGGTACGGGATGGCGAAGCGGTCCATACAGGTCGCGTAGCCGGCCCCGGTCAGATGGCCGGCCCAGGGCACCCTGGTGGGCGGCGCTGACTGGCTGGCGCCCGGAACCGCCCGCCCCCGGCACCGACTGGCGGAATAGCTGGCGCCCGGAACCGCCTGGCCCCGGGCGCCGCGGGCAGATCCGAATTTCCCCCTTCTCCCCGAGGGCCTGCGCGGGCAGGATCGATGGTGGCGTCAACCGCGCGGTGGCGACCAGGAAGGGGCTGTCATGTCCGCGGAGTACTGGCCTGCTGGCAGGCGCATCACCATTCACGACCTCCAGGCGGCAACCGATCGGGGCGAACGATGGTCGATGCTGACCTGCTATGACGCACTGACCGCCGGCGTCTTCGAGCAGGCGGGAGTTCGCGCCCTGCTGGTAGGTGACACCAGCGCCCAGGTGGTTTTCGGCTATCCCGACACGGTGCCGGTGACCCTGGATCAGCTCATCCCGCTGGTAGCGGCGGTGGTGCGCGGGACGACGACCGCGCTGGTGGTGGCCGACCTGCCGTTCGGCAGCTACCAGGCAGGGCCGCGGGCCGCCCTGGCCAGTGCGGTGCGCTACCTCAAAGAGGCCGGTGCGCAGGCAGTGAAGCTGGAAGGTGGCCGCCGGGTGATCCACCAGGTCGAGACGCTGGTCGGGGCCGGGATCCCGGTGATGGGGCATCTCGGGCTGACTCCGCAGAGCGTGAACGTGCTCGGCGGGATGCGCCGGGTGCAGGGCCGTGGCCAGGCCGGGGAGGAACTGTTCGCCGACGCCCGCGCCCTCGAGCGCGCCGGGGCGTTCGGGGTCGTGCTGGAGTCCGTGCCCGCCGAACTGGGCAGGCGGGTGTCCGCAGCCCTGCGCATTCCCACCGTGGGCATCGGTGCCGGGATGTACTGCGACGCGCAGATCATGGTGTGGCAGGACATGGCTGGGCTGACCATCGGCCGGCTACCGCGGTTCGTCAAGCGCTACGCGGACACGCATGCCGCCTTGCTTGCCGCGGCACAGCAGTACGTCGCTGAGGTCGCCAGCCAGCGCTACCCGGATGAATCCCGCAGCTACGCGTGAAGTGCGTCCTG
>DPMS01000464.1 GCA_003541285.1 Actinomycetota bacterium | reverse complement strand
ACCGGCTGCCTGCCCGCTGGCATGCCCTGGTAGCTGCAGCCGACGACCCAGTCGAGCTCGGCCGGGAACCAGCGGGGGCGGCCCGGTTCCCAGACTGGCCTCACCAGCCCGCCGACCCCCTTCACCCGGGAATCGCGGTACTGGTCAGCCAGCCCGGCGATCCAGCCGGGATCGGCCGCCGCATCGTCGTCGATGAAGGCGACCACGTCGCCGCGGGCCAGCCCCACACCGATGTTGCGCGCCCCTGCCAGCCCCCGCGCCAGCGGGTTCGGTACCGCGGTCACGCCGGGCAGTTCGCGTTCAGCCCGGCTCAGCAGGTCCGGGCAGTGATCGGCCACGACGATGATCTCCCGGGCCGGCTCGGTCTGCTCCTGGACAGACCTCACCGTCCGGGCCAGGTCCTCCCAGCTGTCCTGGGTGAAGCAGCACACGACCACCGAGACGGTGGGCCGGGCAGCCGCGGGGCCGGGGGCGGTGATGGTGGCAGCCGGCGCGGCTGCGGCCACTGGAGTCCCTGCCTCCAGCCCGTCTTCCGCAGCCTCGACCTCACTGGCGGCACCGAGATCGCTCACTCAGCAGTCCCCTGGGCCAGTTCTTCCGGTACCGGCCACGGCTCGCTGCCGGGCAGGCAGACCAGTGCCGGTTCCGGTACATAAGCGGGCTGGGCCTGCCTGAGTGCTGCCCGGCGCGCGGTCAGGATGGTGCGCAGCACGCGCAGGCCATCACTGAACGTGCTCAGATTGCTCACCCCGTAGATCCGCGGGTGCTCGTAACTGGGCACTTCGGCGACGGTGAGCCCGGCTTCGGCGACGCGGATGTTGATCAGCGTCTCGACTTCGAACCCGTCGCCCCACAGGCGCCCGTCCCCGGGCGGGGGCGGTGCTGCGGCATCAAGCCCCAGTACCGGCAGCAGCCTGCGCCAGAACACGTTGTACCCGTAACACAGATCGGTGTAGTGCGTGCCGTAGCGGAGGTTGACGAAGACGTTGAGCATCCTGTTACCCCAGGCACGCAGGTGGGTGATGTCGCTGCTGCCACCGCCCAGAGCGAACCTGGTGCCCTTCGCGAAGTCGGCGCCGGCGGTGAGCGCCGCCACGAACCGCGGGATCTCACCCGGATCCGCCGAGCCGTCCGCGTCGAGCATCGCGATGATGTCCCCGGTCGCCGCGGCGAACCCGCAGGCCAGCGCATTTCCCTTGCCTTTACGCGTCTGCATGACAATACGGACGTTCGGCCACAATTTCCTGGCGACCGTTAGCGTGTCATCCACGGAATGGCCATCCACGACGATGACCTCATGGACATCACGTGGTATCCGGGCAAGAACGTGCGGGAGGTTACGGGCTTCGTTCAGCGTCGGGATGACGACTGTGATGCGGTAACCGGGCACGTCCGAACTCGCCTGAACCGTCATGGTCCCCTCCATGACCCACAAGCGAAGCAAGCGGGGGGGCCTCGGCCTCGCTGCGCGGCGAGACCGGGGCTGGTTCGCTATTTCCTTGCTTGGTGGTAGTTTTGTGTCTTTCCCGGAGTAATTCAACTGTCATCCCGGCAAGACCCACATCTGCCGTTGGTCACACATCCCAGACGCCAAAGGTCCTTGCCAAGGGCAACGGTGTGGTCATAGACATCCGTCGTTACGGTCCGTAGCCGCCGCGAACCGGATTTGTCATTGCCAGGTAACGGACAGTGATGACCAGCCGACACGATCAGGAGAGTCACCGCCCCGTTATCCGCCTACTGCGGGCGCCGCCGGAACAGGTGCCGCCACCACGGATCCGGCGACCAGCGGCGGCATTCGCACAGGGCGCAGTCGGCGCCACGCCGGTAGTGACGGTGAGCACTGCGGTGGTGACCACATGTGCAAAGCACGGCACGCCCCCGGCCGCCACTCATGGCACGGTTTCCTTGTTCCAGATCATCCGCCACGGCGGTACCCCCAGAACGGTCCTGCCGTTCCGGCCACCGCCATGGGGCACATGACAGTCTTTCAACCGGGACTTCCATCGGGGCTGTCACCCGTTCCCGCGGGCCGTACGTTACGGATTCACCCGCGAGCCGGACGTGACCCCCGCGGGAAGCATACCGTCGGCGCAACCGTGCCCGGGCCGGTGTTAGCCCAGGTCGAGGGAATGGCCCGAGGCGGCCAGTGAGATAGGCCCGGCAAAAGAGGACCCGCTGGCCTCCTCCAGCGTCCGGGCGGCGTCATTCCAGGGCACCAGGTGGGTGAGCATGAGGCGCCCCGCCCCCGCCCTGGTGGCGTGCTCCGCGGCCTGCCGCGCGGTCAGGTGCAGATCGGCCGGCAGCCCGGGGCCGTCAAGGAACGAGGCCTCGCACAGCAGCAGGTCGGTGTGGCGGGCAAGCCCGACCAGGGCGGGTGACTCGCCGGTGTCCGCGGAATAGGTCATGCTGCGTCCCGCGTGGTCCAGCCGCAAGCCAAACGTTTCGACCGGGTGGTTGACGTGCGCGGCGGTCACCTGGAAGGGGCCGATCCCGCGGGTCCCCGGCGTCAGCGTGACGAAATCGAATGCCGCGGCCATGCCGGGGTGCTCGTCCAGGCCATACGCCTGCGCCATCCGGCCCGCGGTCCCGGCCGGGCCGTAGACGGGGA
This sequence comes from Actinomycetota bacterium, assembly GCA_003541285.1. Taxonomy (GTDB): domain Bacteria; phylum Actinomycetota; class Actinomycetes; order Streptosporangiales; family Streptosporangiaceae; genus UBA9676. The sequence continues at coordinate 2,072 of DPMS01000464.1, read as the reverse complement.
TGGGCGGGCGCGGGCCGTCCGGGCAGTAGGTCCGGGCCACCCAGTACGGGCACAGATCGAGGCAATGGTCGGCATGCAGATGGCTCAGGCAGACAGCATCGATGTCATACAGTCCCACGTGCTGCTGCAGTGCGCCGATGGCTCCGTTGCCGAGGTCGAGCAGGAGCCGGAAGCCTTCCGCCTCCACCAGATAGCAGGAGGCCGGGCTGTCCGGGCCGGGAAACGAGCCCGAGCACCCGATGATGGTCAGCCGCACGGTTGACTAGGTTACGCGTCCCGGCCCAGCCGGGCACTCCGGCCCAGCCGCGCGATCTGGCGGCTCTGCGCCACCAGCCGGCCGGCCGCGTCCCACACCTCGGCCTCCTCGTCGAACCAGCCCCCGCTGACGTGCCGGCACCGGGCAGCGACCCGCAGCGGCCCCGGCGCGGGCACGTCCCGCATGTGCCAGGTGAGTTCCACGGTCGGCGACCAGCCAACCGGGCGGGCGTGGTACCACCCCTCCCCGGCCGGGGTGACCGCCGCCGCCTCATCAAACGCCGTCCTGGGTGTCATGCCCATAGCTGGCCTTCCAGGCGGGCCTCGGCCTCCTCCAGGGTGCCGGAGTAGGCGCCGGTGGACAGGTACTTCCAGCCGCCGTCGGCGACGATGAACGCGATGTCGGCGCGCTGGCCAGCGGCCTTGGCCTTGGCCGCCATCCCCAGCGCGGCGTGCAGGGCGCAGCCGGTGGAGATCCCGGCGAAGATGCCCTCGGCATCGAGCAGCTCCCTGGTCCGGCGCAGCGCGTCGGTGGCGGCGACCGAGAACCGCGTGGTCAGCACCGAGGAGTCGTACAACTCCGGGACGAAGCCCTCATCCACGTTGCGCAGCCCGTACACCAGTTCGCCGTACCGCGGCTCGGCCGCCACGATCGCCACTCCCGGCACATGCTCGCGCAGGTAACGCCCGACCCCCATGAGCGTGCCGGTGGTGCCCAGGCCGGCCACGAAGTGGGTGATGCTGGGCAGGTCGGCCAGCAGTTCCGGCCCGGTGGTCTGGTAGTGGGCACGGGCGTTGGCCTCGTTGCCGTACTGGTAGAGCATCACCCAGTCCGGGTGCTCGCCGGCCAGCCGCCTGGCCATCCGCACCGCCTCGTTCGATCCGCCGGCCGCCGGGGAGGAGATGACCTGCGCCCCGTACATCTGCAGGACCTGCCTGCGCTCGGCCGAGGTGTTCTCGGGCATCACGCAGATCATCTTGTAGCCGCGCAGGTGCGCGACCATCGCCAGGGATATGCCTGTGTTACCCGACGTCGGCTCCAGGATGGTGGCACCCGGGGCCAGCAGGCCGTCCTTCTCCGCCTGCTCGATCATGAAGAACGCCGCCCGGTCCTTCACCGACCCGGTCGGGTTCCGGTCCTCCAGCTTGGCCCACAGCCGCACGTCCGGGGCAGGTGAGAGCCGGGGCAGCCCGACCAGCGGGGTCCTGCCGAGCGAGTCGAGCAGTGAGTCGTACCGCATCAGGCTCTCCTCACGCGGGCCGCCAGGGGCCGGTGGCCAGCGCCGCCGGCGGCCTCAGCGCCGCCCGCCAGCGGCCTCAGCGCCGCCCGCCGGCCACCGCCGGCAGGACCGTCACCGTGTCGCCATCCTTCACCGGTGTCTCCAGCCCGCCCAGGAAGCGCACGTCCTCGTCGTTGAGGTAGACGTTGACAAAACGCCGCAGCCCACCGTCGTCCACCAGCCGCTCACGCAGGCCACTGTGGCGGGTGTCAAGATCGCCGAGCAGCTCGGCGAGAGTGGCGCCGGAACCCTCGACCGCTTTGGCGCCCCCGGTGTAGGTGCGCAGGATGGTCGGGATACGGACCTCGATGGCCATGAACGTCGCTCCAGGTGTGGCGTCCCGTCGGGTACGGGCGAATGCTAGTGGTCTGGTAGATCCAACCGGAGGCCAGGTTGGATCATTCCGGCGCCGGGCCCGCCGGGCTCGGCGCACCGGCGGCGATCCTGACCTCCTCCTCGGTCACCACCCCGTCGACGATCCGGAACGAGCGGAACTCCACCTGGTCCGGGTCACGGGTAGAAATCACCACATAATGG
>DPMS01000798.1 GCA_003541285.1 Actinomycetota bacterium | reverse complement strand
GGGAGGTGGGGCCGCGTGGGCCTGGCCATGTTCCGCGAACTCGCGGCCGATCCAGCGGCGGGGGTGCGGATCGCGCACGGGATCGAGGTCTCGCGCGGCACCCCCGGCGCGGATGACACCCCGCCCGCCTGGCTCACCGAACTTGACGGCTACCATCCCTGCCAGCCAGCGGAACTGCCGGCCGGGTTCACCAGTGGCTGGCGCTACAGCGCGCCCCTGGTGCACATGCCGACCTATCTTGGCTACCTGCAGGCCCGGTTCGAGAGCGCCGACGGCAAGATCGAGACCGGAACGGTCAGCTCACTGCTGGAGACCGCCCGCGACTGCGGCGCCCGGGCGGTCGTGAACTGCGCCGGCGTGGGTGCCCGGCACCTGGTTCCCGACCCGGCGATGACGCCGGTACGCGGCCAGGTAGTCGTGGCCGCCAACCCGGGCATCAGCGAGTTCTTCATCGGGGCCGGGGATGAGTCAGCCGAGCTCATCTACCTGTTCCCGCATGGGGACACGGTGGTGCTCGGTGGCACGGAAGCGGTGGGCGACTGGAACCTCGAACCCGTCCCGGCGGTGGCCGACCGGATCCTGCGGGACTGCGCCGCGGTCGAGCCCAGGCTCCGGGCTGCACAGGTCCTCGCCCACCGGGTCGGTCTGCGCCCGGTCCGGCCGACCGTCCGGCTGGAGGCGGAGCCCGCCAGCGCAGCCGGTGACGGCCCGCTGATCCTGCACAACTATGGGCACGGCGGCGGAGGTGTCACCCTGTCCTGGGGCTGCGCCCGTGATATCGCCGGCCTGCTCGCGAACTGACAGGTGCCCACGGCCGCAGACTGACGGTGCCGCCCGGCCGGGCCTGACGCGGTGCCGCCCGGCCGGGACCGGCTCAGAAGCCTGGGAAGACGGGCCGCACCTTATCCAGGTCCCCGGTCACACCCGCCGGTGTGTGCGGGATCGAGCCGGCCGTAGACCAGCCGGAGCAGCACCTCGGCGGGCAGCGAGATCTCTGCTTCCGGCGCTGGCTCCGCACCGTCCCGGGCAGCCGAGGGCGCGCAGCTGACCTTGTCCGCCGCCACCTCCAGCAGATAGTCCACGCCGAGGCCGGTCGCCCGGAGCCTGGCCCGGAAGGTGCTGCCATCCGGTTTGGCCGCCCAGCAGGCTACCGCCGGCAGACGCCCGGCCAGCAGCGCCACGGCGTCCGGCGACACCACCGCTGACGGGTCAAAGGCGACCGCGATGTCCCAGGTGTGCACGGCATGTTAGGCGAGGTACAGGCTCAACAATCCGCTCGCGTCGAACTCGGCGCCGAAGAAATCCAGCCGCATTTTGCCAGTTCCGCATCGCTGAGCTGCTCAAGCCTGTCCAGCCGGGCTTCGTTGGTGGTCAGGCAGTCGGCTGCCCGCTGCTCGGGGCTCCTGGCATTCCAGCTCTCCCAGACCGCCGGAAACGCCTCCCGGTCCACGGTCCCACTCGGGACAAGGGCGGCGGCAATGGAGAACTCCGCCAGTTCGGCACCACTGCCGAGATGGGACAGTACCTGGGCGGTCGTCCATTCGCTGGCGTAGGACGGATTGGTGAGCTGCGCCGGGCTCATCTGAGCGACCAGTGCGGCCAGGCGCTCGTGCGAGTTGCGCAGCGCTGCGATCCACGCGCGGGGACCAGCTTCCACGACTGACTCCAGGGATGGGGACGGGGACGCGGACCAGAAAACGGCACATTCACCCTAACGGTGACGCCCCGTCAGGCCCCCGCCACCCCGGTAGGGTGAGGGCATGAAGATCGGCTTCGGCGCCCCGGTCTCGGGCGCATGGGCGACCCCGGACAACCTGGCCAGCTTTGCCGCCCGGGCCGAGGCGGCAGGTTACGCCTCGATCTGGACGTTCCAGCGGCTGATCGTCCCCGAGGGGTCAGCGATGGAGCCCGTGTACCACAGTGTGCTCGACCCGATGGTGACGCTCGGCTTCGCCGCGGCAGTGACCTCACGCATCAGGCTCGGCGTCGCGGTGGTGAATCACCCCTACCTCTCCCCCGCGTACCTGGCCAAGCAGGCAGCCACCGTGGACGTGCTCTCGGACGGGCGCCTCGACCTGGGCTTGGGGCTGGGCTGGATGCCGGAGGAGTTCGCGGCCGCGGGGGCGACCATGGACCGGCGCGGCGCCCGGACCGCCGAGTACATCGAGGTCATGCGACGGTTGTGGGCCGGCGGGGTGACCGAGTTCAGCGGCAAGTTCTTCTCCGTGCCGGCCGGGCGGATGGCGCCGGTACCGGTCCAGCGCCCCGGACCCCCGGTGCTGCTCGGTGGCACGGTTCCCCGTGCCCTGGAACGGGCCGGGCGGCTGGCCGACGGCTGGGTGACGTCCAGCCGGGCCGATCTGTCCCGGATCAGTGGCGGCATCGCGGTAATCCGCGCGTCGGCGGAGCAGGCCGGCCGGGATCCGGCAGCGATCAGGGTCGTCTGCCGGGGTGTGGTCCGCTACGGCGCTCCGGTGACCGTTCCCGAAGGGGGCGGCCGGATGCTGCTGTCGGGAAGCTTCGACGACATCCGCGCCGACACCCACTGGCTGGCCGAGCAGGGAGTCACCGAGATCTTCTACGACCTCAACTGGGATCCGCTGGTGGGTTCGCCGGACGCCGATCCGGCTGGCGCGGCCGCCCGCGCCGCGGAGATCCTGGACGGCCTGGCCCCGCGCGGGTAACAAACAGGCCAGCCCGTCAGGCCCGCGTCACCGGGCAGCCGGGACCGCCTGGGTCACAGCTGTGCCGGGAGGCTGTCGTCCCCGTGCCCGTTGCCGTTCCCGATGGGGCCTTCCCGGTGGGCGATGGCGGCGGCTTCGGTCCGGCTGGACGCACCGAGCTTGCCCAGGATGTTGGACACATGCACGCTCGCCGTCTTCGGCGCGATGAACAACGTCGCGGCGATCTCGCGATTGCTCCGGCCCTCGGCGAGCAGCAGCAGCACCTCCCGCTCCCGCCGGGTCAGCGCTGCCAGCACGCTCGGCGGATAGGGAGCGGGCCGCGGCCCCAGCCTGGCCCGGCGGGCCAGGTCCGCCAGCGCCGTCAGCAACGGCACCGCGCCGAGCCGCTCGACGGTGTCCATCGCCAGCTTCCACTCATGTTCAGCCTGCTCCCGCAGGCCCTTCTCGGCCAGCGCTTCCGCCAGCCGCCAGCGCGCACGCGCACTCTCATAAACAAAGCCGGGACCGAACGCATCCACCACTGCGCGCCAGGCCGCCGGGGTGTTCTTGCCCCGGGCTCGGCACCATTCGGCTTCGGCACGGGCAAGCCAGCCCCGGCCGTCGATCCCGAGCACGAAATTCGGGTGCCTGCGGTTGGCGGCTCCCTCACGGGCCACGCCGATCAGCACCCTTGCCGCGTCGGCCGCGGCCTTCGCCGCCCGCTTGTCCCCGGTAGCGCGGGCCTGTGCGGCACGGCTGGCATGGGCGGCCAGCCCGATCGCAGCGACCCTGATCGCCGGTGGGCCATAGCCAAGCGCGTCCACCTGGGCGGCCAGCGTGGCGGCCACCTCGGCCAGGCATCCTTCCGGATCACCCCGCCAGAGCGCATGCTCGGCCAGCAGCCCGCGGGCGATGTACTCGCCGAACCTGTCGGACGGCCAGAACGGCTCCAGCCAGGCACGGCGCTCCCCCACCATCGGGTTGCCCTGCCCCACTTCGACAAATAGCGCCATCGCCGACAACCGGGCCTCGGCCACCGTGGTGACACGGACCGCGAACCCGTCGGCGAGCTCCGCCGCGTGATCCCAGCTCCCGTCCGCATAATGCGCCAGGTAGTGCAGGTACTGCAGATCCAGGCCGTAGGGCGCCAGGCCGAGCCCGTTCTCCTCCGCCCGGGCCAGCCCCTGGTGGGCGGTGCTGACCGAGCCTGCCAGGTCCCCGCGCTCCAGCTGGGCCCGCGCGAGCTGGAAGGCAGCGCGTAGTTCCACCCCGAGCACCTGGGCTTCCCGGGCCTGGTTGTGCGCCTTGGTGAACATGGCGATGGCGTCGTCGATCTTGCCCGTGCGTTCGCTGAGCTGCCCCAGGGTGACCAGCGCGTCCGCCTCCACCCACGGCGCCCGCAGGTCACGGGCAGCCTGCTGGGCCTGCTTGGCCACGCTGGTCGCGGTCCGCTCCCGCCTGGCGTACATCAGCGTCTGGGCATAGGTCGCCAGTGCCCTGGCACGCTTCCAGCTCGGCGAGTCCTGCGGCAGCGCCGCCACTGCCGCCTTCCCCGCCACGACCGCGTCATCCCAGGCGTCGAGCTCGAGCAGGAAGTAGGCAAGCCGTTCGTGGACCCGGCTGGCCAGCTCCGGATCAGTAGAGCCATCGAGAAATCCGCGCAGCCGGCGGAGCTTCTGCACCGCGCGGGCAACGTCACCGCTGGCCGCGGTCGTGGTCGCGGAACAGAACCCCAGCGTGACACGGTCCATCCCGGCCAGCTTCTCCGGCTCGCTGACCCGCTCCCACAACGCCAGCGCCTCGTCGTAGTGGCGGTAGGCCTCGGCCGGCGCCGCGAGGCGTTCGGCTTCCTGGCCTGCTTGCACCGAGGCGGTGAATGCTCCCGCGATGTCATGGCTGGCCAGGCAATGGTGGGCGAGCTCGGCCGCGGTCCCCGGCACGGTGGCAAGCCGGTCGGGATCGGCCAGCACCTCGGCGAACCTGGCGTGCAGGCGGGTCCGCTCTCCTGGCAGCAGATCGGCGTAGATCGCTTCCCGGATCAGGGCGTGCCGGAACGCGTACCCCTGCGTGCCAGCGGGGGCCAGCAGCTGGTGGGCGAACGCCTCCCGGACCGCCGCCTCGAACTCTGCCTCCGCCAGCCCGGCGGCACGGCGGATGATCTCGTCCTCGACCCGCCGGCCCGCCACCGCCGCAGCCCGCATCACCTGCTGCGCTGTCCCGGACACCCGCTCGATCCGCCCCAGCAGCAGGGCAGCGAGCCCGGTCGGCAGCACCGTGCCGGCGCGGTCGTTCCCGGCCGCGAGCAGTTCCTCCCCGTAGTACGGATTCCCCTCGGCCCGGATGACAATGCGGTGCAAGGTGGTCGCATCCAGCGCAGTGGCTGCCCGTGCCCGCAGATGGACGGCCATATCGGCGTAGCCAAGCGGAGCGAGCTCGATCGCTGTCACTCCCGGCAGCCGGGTCAGTTCCGCCACCACCGGCCGCAGCGGATGGCGGCGGTGCAGGTCGTCGCTGCGGTAGGTGACAACGACCGCCACCCGCTCGCTGTGCAGCACCCGGCTCAGGAACGTGAGCAGGTCACGGGTGGAGCGGTCGGCCCAGTGCACGTCCTCCAGCACCAGCAGCACCGGCCGCGACCCGGCAAGCTCGGCGAGCAGGCCGAGCACCGCGCCGAATAGCTGCTGCTGGGCCAGGCCGGGCAGGTCGGCCGGCGGCGGGCTGGCACCGCGATCGGGCAGCAGCCGGTCCAGCAGCGGGCGGCTGGCGACCGCATCGAGCAGGGCCTGAGCCGGGTCGGGGCCGGTGGTGGCGTTGCGCAGCGCGTCGGCCAGCGGCAGGTACGGAATGCTGTCACCCAGTTCGGCGCACCGCCCGGCCAGCACCGTGAAGCCCCGGTCGGCCGCCCGGACGGCCAGTTCGGTGACCAGCCTGGTCTTCCCCACCCCGGCATCGCCGCTGATCAGGGCGTGCATCGGGCGGCCGGCGGCGGCAGCGTCGAGCAGGTCGAGCAGGCGGCGCAACTCGCCGTCCCTGCCGACTATCCGGTCACCTGCCGCTTGCAGCACACAAACAGTATTCCAGCCCGGACGGACATTCGTGATAGGTCAGCAACTGCTCTTGACTATCACTCAGGTGGATGTGGCCACAGAGGGGTAAGAAGCCCTCAGGCGGGACCGGATTGGCTCATCGAGGAGGAGATGAGGCCGCATGGATACCGAGCCGGCTGTCTCCTTTCACGCGGCCGTGCCCGGCTCACCGGTGCTCACCCGGACCGGAACGGAGATCGGCACCCTGGAGCACGTGCTGAAGGTGCCGGACACGGACACTATCGACGGCATCGTGGTGGCCACGGAATGGGGCCTGCGCTTCATTGACGCCGATCAGATCGACCTGATCACCATCCGCCATGTCCGTTCCCGGCTCGATGATGAGCAAGCAGCCCGGCTGGCCCCGCCCGAGGGGACCGCCGTCTACCGGGTGAGCGCCCTGGACGAGATCGGCGACTCGCTGCATGAGCGCCTCGGGCGGATGTTCCACCGCCCGCACTGGACGAGGGACTGAGTGTTGTACCCTTAGGCGCCATGAGCGCCGATTCCCTCCCCAGCCGCGCAGACGCGCGCCAGGCCAGCCTCGTGCCGGACAAGCCCACGCTTGACGGCATCGAGGACAAGTGGTCACGCCGGTGGGAAGAATCGCGTGTAGTACAAGTTTGACCGCTCCAAGTCGCGTGGCGACGTCTTCGCCATCGACACTCCCCCGCTGACGGTCAGCGGGAAGCTGCACATCGGGCACGTCTGCTCGTTCACCCACACCGATACCATCGCTCGGTTCCAGCGGATGCGCGGCAAGGAAGTGTTCTACCCCATCGGGTGGGACGACAACGGCCTGCCGACCGAGCGCCGGGTGCAGAACTACTTCCACGTGCGGTGTGACCCCTCGCTGCCCTATGACCCGTCATTCGTGCCGCCCGCCAGCCCGGGCGGCGAGCAGGTCCCGGTCTCCCGGCGCAACTTCGTGGAGCTGTGCCAGCGCCTGACCGACCTGGACGAGCAGGCCTTCGAGGAGGTGTGGCGCCGGATCGGGCTGTCGGTGGACTGGTCGACGATGTACAAGACGATCGACGCTGACTCGCGCGCCATCTCCCAGCGCGCCTTCCTGCACAACCTGGCCCGCGGCGAGGCCTACCTGGCGGAGGCGCCGACCCTGTGGGACGTGAGCTTCCGCACCGCGGTCGCCCAGGCCGAGCTGGAGGACCGCGAGGTGGCCGGGGCCTACTACCGGATCGCCTTCCACCGCGGTGAGGGTGAGGTGGTGCCGGTGGCGACCACCCGCCCCGAACTGCTGCCTGCCTGCGTGGCGCTGGTGGCCCGGCCGGGCGACGACCGGTACGCGGCCCTGATCGGGACGACCGTGCGCTCGCCGCTGTTCGGCGTGGAGGTGCCGGTGCTCGCCCATCATCTGGCCGACCCGGCCAAGGGCACCGGCATCGCCATGATCTGCACGTTCGGCGACGCCAACGATGTCACCTGGTGGCGGGAACTGAACCTGCCCGCCCACCCGGTGATGGGCAAGGACGGCCGCCTGGTGGCCTGCCCGCCGCCGGTGATCACCAGCCACGCCGGGCGCAAGGCCTACCGGCAACTAGCCGGGGAGACTGCCGAGAACGCCAGGAAGCGGATCGCCGGCATGCTGCGGGCCAGTGGCGACCTGCTGGCCGACCCGGAGCCGGTCCGGCATGCGGTCAACTTCTACGAGCGGGGCACCCAGCCGCTGCAGATCGTCACCTCCCGGCAGTGGTACCTGCGTAACGGAGGCCGTGACCAGCAGTTGCGGGAAACGCTCCTGGCCCTCGGGCGCGAGATCAGCTGGCATCCCGCTTATATGCGGACCCGCTACGAGGACTGGGTGAACGGCCTGTCCGGTGACTGGCTGATCAGCCGGCAGCGGTTCTTCGGCGTGCCGGTCCCGCTGTGGTACCCGCTCGACGCCGACGGCCAGCCGGACTATGACGCGCCGATCATCCCGGCGGAATCCGGCCTGCCGGTGGACCCGGCGGCAGACCCGCCACCGGGGTACGACGCCTCCCAGCGGGGCAGGCCCGGCGGATTCGCCGGTGACCCGGACGTGATGGACACCTGGGCGACGTCCTCGCTCACCCCGCTGATCGCGGCCCGGTGGGGTACCGATGAGGACCTGTCCGGCAAGGTCCTGCCGATGGACCTGCGGCCGCAGGCGCACGAGATCATCCGGACCTGGCTGTTCTACACGGTGCTGCGCTCGCACGCCGAACTCGGCGTCCTGCCCTGGCGGCACGCCGCGATCTCCGGCTGGGTGCTCGACCCGGACCGCAAGAAGATGTCCAAGTCGGTGGGAAACGTGGTCACCCCGATGGACTCGCTGCGCAGGCACAGCAGCGACGCCGTGCGCTACTGGGCGGCCAGCGGCCGCCTCGGCGTCGACATGACTTTCGATCCCGCCCAGCTCAAGGTGGGCCGACGGCTGGCGATCAAGATACTCAACGCAAGCCGTTTCGTGCTCTCGCTCGCCCCGCCCGGCGACGCGCCCGGCGATCAGAGCGGGGCGCCCGACATCAGCGAGCCACTCGACGGCGCGCTGCTCAGCCGGCTGGCAGAGGTGATCACGCAGTGCACCGCCTTGTTCGAGTCCTACGATCACGCCGGGGCGCTGGCGGCAGTGGAAGAGTTCTTCTGGTTCTTCTGCGACGACTACCTCGAACTGGTCAAGGACCGCGCCTATGGCGAGCGTGGCGACGGTCCGGCCCGGTCGGCCCGGGCCGCGCTGCGCCTGGCCCTGTCAGTGGTGCTGCGGCTGTTTGCGCCGTTCCTGCCCTACGTCACCGAGGAGGTGTGGTCGTGGTGGCAGGAAGGCTCGGTGCACCGGGCGGCCTGGCCGGACCCGGCGGAAGCGCTCACCGGCGCGGCGGCACTGGCCGCCAGGCCGGGCGGGGAGAGCGGCACACTGGCGGCGGCCTCTGGCGTCATCGCCGCCATCCGGGGCGCGAAGTCGGGCGCCCAGGTGTCGATGCGCACCCCGGTCCGCAGCCTGGTGATCGCGGCCCGGCGGGAGCATCTGGACACGCTGCTGGCAGTGCTGCCGGACCTGCAGGCAGCGGGCCGGGTCGAGCACACCGAACTGCGCGTGCGCGACCAGCCCGAGCCTGCTTACCAGGTCACCTTGTGACTGTTTATTCGTCTGGGTCCGCGGTGAGCAGGCTGATCCATTCGTCGGCGGCGTCGGCCGGGCCGGCGGCCCCGGCCGGGGATGCCGGGCCCGGCTTGCGGGGCACGGGCAGCTTGGGAGCGGATCGCTTGCGCCCCGCGGGCACCGGTTTGGCGGCGGTGGCGGCCGGCAGCACCGGGTCGGTCCGATCGTCTGCCCCGGGCCCGGCCGGCTCGCTCACCGTCTCGGTCTTGCTGCCGCCAGCCGCTTCGCCGACGGTNNGGATCATCCCAGCCGGTGGCCAACTCACCAGGCGCGGGGTCGCCCCATTGCCGGCCGGCGATGCGCAGGTCGTGGAAGGTCACGCTGAACCCGCTGCCCTCCGGCGCGGCGCACATGATGCCGGCCAGGACCTCACGGTCGGGTGGCATGAACACCAGTGCCGCGAGTTCGGCCGGGCCGTCCCCGGCGGCGTAACGGATTTCCACCGCGTCCCCCCGGCGTGACATCCGCAGCGTGATCTCATCCAGGTCGGCCGGCAGGTCCGCCACGATCCAGCTCGACCATCCCAGCGTGAGCACCGTGCTCAGCCGCGGGCGTCCCTCAAAGAACTCCACCCCGGCCTTCAGCCAGGTCTGCTCGTCTGCCCGCAGCATGACCCCGGCCTGGTCGTACTGATGGGCGAACGTACACCGTACCCGCACCGATACGTCGAGATCACCGGGGAGCACGTCCCCATACACATGGCCGTTGTCATGGATGTAGCCGTAGCCGGTTGCCCGCCAGAAGTCAGTACCCGGGTCGACGCTCACCCTGAGCACATCGTCGGTCCGCTGCCAGCTGGCGGGCTCGTTCAGCCAATGCATGGAGGTCCTCCGCGGGTGTCGACGGTGTCGACGGTAGCGGTATCGGGTTCGGCGGTCGTGTCCGCTGCATGGACTAGTCTCGCTGCATGGACAAGGTCCAGCGAACCGATGAGGAATGGCGCGGGCGGCTGACCCCCGAGGAGTACCACGTGCTGCGGCAGGCGGGCACGGAGGCACCGTGGACCGGGGAGTACACCGACACCAAGACCGAGGGTGTCTACCGCTGCCGGGCATGCGGGGCCGAACTCTTCCGGTCGCGGGAGAAATTCGAATCCCATTGCGGCTGGCCGAGCTTCTACCAGCCCTCCAGCGACGACGCGGTGGTACTGATCGAGGACCGCTCGCTCGGCATGACCAGGACCGAGGTCCGGTGTGCCCGCTGTGACTCCCACCTCGGGCATGTGTTCGAGGGTGAGGGCTACCAGGTTCCCACCGATCAGCGCTGGTGCATCAACTCGGTCTCGCTCACGCTGGAACCGGCCGGCCGGTGAGCAGGCTGCGCCTGATCCGGGCCGGCCAGCTTTCCGCCGACACCCCGCAGACCAGCGGGATGATCCGGGCGGCTGCCATCTCCGGCCCGCAGGTCGGCTCACAGTCGCTGTGGATGGGGACGACCGTCCTGCCGCCTGGCACCTCCTCCGGTAACCACCACCACGGCGGCTCGGAAACCGGCATCTACGTGGTGTCCGGCCACCCGGCTTTCGTGTTCCGCGATCCTGCGACATCCGAGCTGACCCGGCTGGAGACCGGGCCCGGCGACTTCGTCTGGGTCCCGCCTCACGTCCCGCACCGCGAGGAGAACGCCTCCCCGGACACCGAGGCGGCGGTCGTGATCGCCCGGACCACCCAGGAGGCCATCGTGGTCAACCTGGACGGCCTGTAGGCCCACTAGCCCAGTACCGACCGCCCCCGGACGAAAGGACCGACCACGGTGGGAATGGACGCGGAACCCGCCATCTCATACGAGGCGGCCACCGTCGGCACTCCCGTGTTCACCAGCGACGGCAAGGAGATCGGCGCGCTGGAACACGTGCTCAAGGTGGAGGAACTGGACGTGTTCGACGGAATCGTGGTCGCCACCGGTGGCGGCCTGCGGTTCGTGGACGCCGACCAGATCGAGGTGATCACCGCCGCCTACATCCGGTGCACCATAGACCACGCGCAGGCTGCCCTGCTTCCGGCTCCGGAAGGGGCGCCCGTCTACCACGTCGACGCACTCGAGGACGCCGGCTGGTCGCTGCACGACATCCTGGGGCGGCTGTTCCGCCGCCCGCACTGGACCAA
>DPMS01000178.1 GCA_003541285.1 Actinomycetota bacterium | reverse complement strand
CCCGGACTTCACCTTCGGCACTCACCTGTGTGACCTGGAGGTCGATCTGGACACCGGCGAGGTGCGGCTGCTGCGGTATGTCGCCGCCCACGACGTCGGCCGGGCCATCAACCCCCGGTCTGTCGAGGGGCAGATCAGCGGGGCGGTCGCCCAGGGACTCGGGATGGCCCTGCTGGAGGAGGTCGCCATGGCGGACGGGGTGAACCTGACCGGCGGCTTCTTCCAGTACCTCATCCCGACCGCGACCGATGTGCCCGACATCGAGACCGTGATCCTGGAGTCCGGGGAAGGGATGGGCCCGTTCGGTGCCCGCGGCATCGGGGAGCCGCCGATCGGCCCGCCCGCGGCGGCGGTGGCCAGCGCCATCCATGACGCGGTCGGCGCCCGGCCCGGTGCCCTCCCGATCACGCCCGAGCGGGTACTTGGGTGCGTGGACGCAAGCAGGGAGCCTGGCCGGGCAGCCGGGGCCAGCCCGTGAGCGAACGGCCGGCCTACGACTACGTCGTCGCGGGCGGCGGGACCGCCGGTGCTGTGGTGGCGGCCCGGCTCAGCGAGGACCCCGGTGTCAGCGTGGGGCTCCTGGAGTGGGGGCCAACCGACCAGCACGAGCCGAGGGCACTGCAGATACGCCGCTGGTCGGAGATGCTCGAGAGCGAGTACGACCTGGACTACGCCAGCGTGCCCCAGCCGCGGGGCAACTCGTGCATCCGCCAGGCCCGGGCACGCATCCTTGGCGGCTGCTCGGCGCACAACACGATGATCGCGCTGCGTCCCCCCCGCGCGGACTTCGACCGCTGGGTGGCCCTGGGCGGGCATGGCTGGGACCCCGGAACCATGAGCACCTACTTCGCCCGGCTGGCCGCGAGCATCGTCCCGGTCGCCGCTGAGCACCGCAACGCCTACCTGGCCGACGTCGTCGAGGCGGCCTCGGCCGCGCTGGGCGTTCCCGTCCGGGAGGACTGGAACGCCGCCGGGTACCGGGACGGCGCCGGGTTCCTGCCGATCGGGTACGACCCGGACACCGGCGTCCGCTCGTCGTCCTCGGTCGCGTACCTGCACCCCATCCTGGGCACCCGGGGCAACCTCGAAGTGCTGACACAGACCAGGGTGCTCAGGGTCGTGTTCGACGCCGGCCGGCGCGCCACCGGGGTCACGGTCCGCCGGGCGGACGGCCAGGTGGCGGACATCGCCGCCCGCCGCGAGGTCATCGTGTGCTGCGGGGCGATCGACACGCCGCGGCTGCTGATGCTATCCGGCATCGGGCCAGGCCAGCGGTTGCGCGAACTCGGCATCGAGGTCGTGGCCGACCTGCCAGGCGTGGGCAGCAACCTGTGCGACCACACCGAAGGCCTCGTCGTGTGGGAAGCCGCCCGCCCGATCCCGCCGGAAGGAGCGACCGACTGGGACATCACGATCATGTACCGGACGGATCCGGTGAGCGTGGTCCCGGACGTGCTGGCGCACGTGCCCCTGATGACGTTCGCCATGCACGCCGAACGGCTCGGCTACCGCACGCCCCGCCACAGCATCTCGATGACGCCGAACGTCACCCAGCCGCGCAGCCGCGGGACGGTGACGCTGGCCTCCGCCGACCCCGACGATCCCCCGCTCATCGATTACCGGATGTTCACCGATGCCGACGGGCATGACGAAAGGACATTGCTGGCCGGCATCCGGATGGCCCGGCGTGTCGCCGGGCAGGCACCGATGAGCGGCTGGGTGGCGCGGGAGGTCTTCCCCGGCCCTGACGTGCAGACCGACGAGGAACTTTCCGCGCTGGCCCGGGCTACCTGCCATACCGTGTACTACGTGTCGTGCACAGCGCGGATGGGCGCGCCGGGTGATCGGGGCGCTGTCCTGGACCCTCAGCTGCGGGTGCGGGGAGTGGACCGGCTGCGCGTCATCGACGCCTCCGCGTTCCCGGTGCTGACCACTGTTAACCCGGTGGTCGCCGTCCTGATGCTGGCCGAGAGAGGGGCCGAGCTCGTCCGCGGCTGACCGGCAGCCGTTTCGCGGCCCGGACGGCCCGGCCAGGCAGGACGAGGAAGGCCCATGCGGGCCGGTCACCCCGGTGCTGGTGAGCCCCGGGGGGCAAGCGCGGTCAGCTCCCGCCGGAACGGCACCGGCCCGTCCGGGGCGGGCGCGTCCAGTTCCTCGGCATAACGCCGCCCAGACCACACGGCCGCCGCGATCGTGGCCGGCGCCCAGGCGTCCCCGACCGCGGTGGCCGAAGTGATCCCGGCGTCTGCCCACTCCGGTGCCCGGGCGTGCAGCTCGGCGTACAGCTCGCCGGCCGGCAGCCGCGCGGTCACCAGGACCACCGCGTCGGCCTCCGCAGCCTCCTGCTCGCCGGTGAAGACACAGCCCGTGATCGCGCCCGCCCCGGTGAGGCGCACCACGGCGCGGTTCGGCTGCACCACGACGCCGGCCCTCATCACCCGCTGCCGGATCTTCACCAGCTCCAGGGTGTTAGCCGTCCAGGCGGACACGTGGGCGGCCGGGGTGACCAGCTGCACCTGGTAGCCCTCCCCGGCCAGGAGTTCGGCCAGCACGCCGCCGAGGTAGTAGTGGTCGTCGTCGAAGACGAGCACGCGCGGCTGGCC
>DPMS01000183.1 GCA_003541285.1 Actinomycetota bacterium | reverse complement strand
GTTCGACCTGTGGGCGGCCAACCGCCTCATCCTCGGCGAGGCAGGGGTGCCTGCCAGCCAGATCCACCTCGCCGCGGTGCCCACTGGCGCGGACCCTGGCCTGTTCTTCAGCGACCGGGCGGTCCGCCCATGTGGCCGTTTCGCAGCCATCGCGAAGCTGCATCCACGGGGCAACGGGTGAAAACGGCACCTTCGTTCTGCTATGAGGGTTTTGATCTTGACCCGGGGCAGGGGCTGCTGACCTGCCGGTACTCGCTCGGCGACCGCACCTTCACGGAAAAGATCAGCTTCGGCCCGGACGGGCCGGGTCACCGGTGGGACTCACCGGCGATCGGGCAGGCTGCCCGCCTGATCTTCCTGCTGGCAGGGGTGTCCTACTACAAGACCGCCGCGCCGNNCCGCCCGCCGGGCCCGCTGACACGCCCGGACGGATGCTCATCCCCTTCGGCGGGGGCATCGACTCGATCGTCACCGTGGAAATGATGCGCCCGCGGGCTGACGCCGCGCTGTTTGTGATGAGCCGGCCGGGCGACCGTTTTGCCGCGATCGAGCGCCCGGCCGCGGTCACCGGCCTGCCGATCGTCCGGGCCGGCCGCGAGATCGACCCGCAGTTGCTGCGGTCGGCCGAACTCGGCTTCCTGAACGGGCACGTGCCGGTCACCGGGATCCTGTCCGCGATCGCGGTGCTGGCGGCCCTGCTGGACGGCAGGGACACGGTGGTGATGTCCAACGAATGGTCGGCGTCCATCGCCACGCTGGAGGCGGGGGGCCACGCCATCAACCACCAGTACTCCAAGAGCGCGGATTTCGAAGCGGGCTTCCGGCAGGTGCTGGCCGCCGCACTGGGCGGCCGGGTCACCTATTTCTCCGCGCTGCGGCCGTTCACCGAACTGTGGGTGGCGCAGAAGTTCGCCGCGCTGACGGCCTACCACGCCACCTTCCGGAGCTGTAACCGGGCCTTCCACATCGACCCGCAGCGGCGCCTGGACTACTGGTGCGGCCAGTGCGACAAGTGCTGCTTCATCGACCTGATCCTGGCCCCGTTCCTGCCCGCCGCCGACCTGCGGCAGATCTTCGCCGGTGCGGAGCCGCTGGCAGACCCCTCCCTGGCCGACCGGTTCCGGGCCCTGCTCGGCACCTTGCCCGACGCCAAGCCGTTCGAATGCGTGGGCGAAGTGGGTGAGTGCCGGGCCGCGGCGCTGCTGGCGGCGGCGCGGCCGGATCGCGCGGACACGCCCCTGCTGCACCTGCTGACCGCGCAACTGCCCGCCGGGCCCCCACCCGTTGACGTCGCCGGGCTGCTCCGCCCGGTCGGCGAGCACTGGATCCCTGATGCGTATGCGGCCGACGATCTCCTGGTCTGACCTGCGCGGGGTGCGCACCGGCGTCTGGGGCCTCGGCGTCGAGGGCGGCGCCAACCTGCGCAAGCNNCACCTGCTGAACCGGCTCGGCCACCGCACCATGGTGGGCGGGAACATCGGCCAGCCGCCCTGGGACCCCGCCGCCGACGGCGCAAGCTACGAGTACTGGGTGATCGAGACATCCAGCTACCAGGCCACCGACCTGCCGTACTCGCCGCCGGTCGTGGCGGTGACCTCACTGCACCCCGACCACCTGGACTGGCACGGCGACGTGGAGACCTACTACACCGACAAGCTGTCAGCCTGCTCCCAGCCAGGCGCGGACCTGACGGTCGCCAACGGGGACAGCGACCTGCTCCGGGAGCGGGCCGGCCTGCTCGGGCCGAGGGTGGAATGGGTCCGGGCCGGTGACGCCCCGCAGGCTGGCTGGATGGCGGCGCTGCACCTGCTCGGCACGCACAACCGCCGCAACGCCCTGATCGCCCGTGCCTGCCTGCGGGCGCTGGGGATCCCCGGGGCAGCCGACGATGCGGCGCTGGCGCAGGCCGCGGTGGGTTTCGTCCCGCTCACGAGCCGGCTGCAGGTCATCGGCGAGGTGGCGGGGGTCACGTTCGTGGACGACAGCCTGTCCACGAACGTGCTGCCAACGCTGGCCGCCATGGACGCCTTCCCCGGCCGCCGCGTCGCTCTCATCGCCGGCGGCCACGACCGGGGCATCGACTACCAGCCACTGGCCCGGGGGCTGGTGGACCGGGAGGCGCCGACGCTGGTGCTGGCCGTGCCCGACAGCGGGCCCCGGATCCAGGCGGCGATCGAGTCGGACAACCCCGGCAAGGTGGAGGTGACGGCCTGCCCCGACCTGGCAGCGGCGGTCGAGCGCGGATTCCGCTGGGCAGTGCCTGACGGCGTGGTCCTGCTCTCGCCGGCGGCGCCCAGCTTCGGCCGCTTCCGCGACTACCGGGACCGGGGCGAGGCCTTCGCCCGCGCCATGCACGCCTGCCAGCCCGGCTGACCGGCCGGCCCGCAGGCCAGGCAAGCGTGCGTCTCCACAGATGAACCCGGTCCATGATTGGCTCTCGGCGACAATGGATTGCCGGAGTTTGCGCCAACCACCACGGACGATAGGTGATGCCATGCCCGCTGACCTGCCGGCGGCGCTGATGCGGGAGTTCGCTTCCGTGGTAGGCGGGGCCCATGTGCTGACCGGGGACGCGGCGGCCGGGCACACGGTGGACTGGACCCGGGGGTTCGCCGGCCACACCCCGGCTGTGCTGCGCCCGCGCGACACCACCGAAGTTGCCGCGCTGCTCAGGTTGTGCGTCAGCGCCGGAGTGGCGGTGGTCCCGCAGGGCGGGAACACGGGCCTGGTCGGTGGCGGGGTCCCACTGCACGGCGAGGTGGTGCTCAGCCTGGCCAGGCTGGATCGTCTCGGGCCGGCCGACCCTGATGCCGGGCAGGTGACCGCCGGGGCGGGGGTGACGCTGGAGCGCGCCGGGGACGCCAGCCCCGGGCTGGATCTGGGGGTCTTCATCGCCAGCCGGCACAGCGCCACCGTCGGCGGCGCGATCGCCACCAATGCGGGGGGGCTGCGGGTGCTGCGGCACGGGCCGATGCGGGCACAGGTACGCGGCATCGAAGCGGTCCTCGCCGACGGGACGGTCGTGTCACACCTTTCCGGGCTGGTCAAGGACAACA
>DPMS01000134.1 GCA_003541285.1 Actinomycetota bacterium | reverse complement strand
CGGCGGTACCGGGCTGGGCCTGGCCATCGCCCTTGAGGACGCCCGGCTGCACCGGGGGTGGCTGCAGGCCTGGGGCGAGCGCGGGAAGGGTTCGGTGTTCCGGCTCACCTTGCCCCGGACGGTCGGGCAGGAGCTCGCGGGGTCGCCGCTGCCGCTAGGTCCGGACGAGGTGGAGATCGCCGCCGGCGGCGACGAGGCGGCTGGCCCTGACGGCGCCGGGCGGGCCGGTGCCGGTCAGTACGCGGGAGCGGCCGGCGCTCCGGCGCTGCCGGGCGCCGGATCGGGCATGCAGGGTGGCCACGATGGCTGACCGGTGGCCCGGGCCGGGGACGCGCCAGGCCCGGCGGGTGCTGCTGACCGCCGGGGTACTGCTTGCCGCACTGCTGGCCGCCGGCTGCGCGACCATTCCGTCCGCTGGCCCGGTCGGCTACAGCGGGCCCTCCGCGCCGCCGGGAGGCGTGGGGGCATGCTGCGGGCTGATCGTTGAGCCCCCGCAGCCGGGCTGGACGCCTGAGCAGGTGGTCAGCAACTTCTTGCTGGCCAGCGCCAGCTTCGCGCACGGCCACGCGGTAGCCCGGCAGTACCTGACCCCGGCAGCGAGCCGGCTGTGGCAGCCTCGTGCGGCTGTGACGATCCTCGCCCAGACTCCCCAGGTGTACCAGCAGCCCGGGCTGCAGTCCGGGCAGGACAGCCGGGCCAGCGTGGTGGTCAGCTGGCAGGAGCTCGCCACGCTGAACGGCTACGGGCAGTACACCTCGGCGAGCCCCGGAGAAGCCTCCCGGCAGCAGGTGTTCACCCTGGAATCGGTCAAGGGGCAGTGGCTCATCGATGGGCTGCCATCCACCGGCAACAAGAAGGTGTCCCACGAACTGCTGCTCCCCAGCGACCTCTTCCACCTGGTGTACGCGCCACGGAATCTGTATTTCTACGCGCAGCCGGACCAGCTCCTGGTGCCCGATCCGGTGTTCGTCCCCGTCGCGTCGAACAATCTGGTCACCACCCTGGTCACTGGCCTGCTTCAGAACCCGAACGGCTGGCTGCAGAACGTGGCGGTTACCGCCTTCCCGCCGGGCGCCAAGCTCACGAAGGTCCAGGTGCTGCCCGCTTCGCCCGGCGGGAAGAGTGCCATCGTCGACATCCGGCTGCCGGCCAGCACTCCCCGGTCTACCGTCCAGGCCATGGCCGCCCAGCTGGTGTGGACCCTGACCAGCCCGTCGTACGGCCCGGCGCTCATCCAGGCGGTGAAGCTCAGGATCAACGGGCATCTGATGCCGGGTACAGCTGGTGGCATTCAGGGACTGGGTGACTACTGGCGCTACGTTCCGCATGGCCGCCGTGATGCGCCCCTGTATTACCTGAGCGCCAACGGCGCGGTCCGGATGTTCGGCCAGCAGGCGCACAGCGTTCCGGTACCGGGCGAGGCGGGCACCGGGCGGCTGCCGCTGAACCAGATCGCCATCTCTCCCGACGGCCACTACCTCGCTGGGGTCGCCGGGCCGTCGAGCACGGTGTACACCAGCGACCTGGCCGCTGCCGCGAAAACGCACGCTGCACCCTCGGCCGGGAACCTGCACAGCAGGCTCACCGGGGCCGGGTTCGCCGGACCGAGCTGGGATGTCAACGACGTTCTGTGGGTCTCGGGCAGGGTCCACGGCTCGCCCGGGGTCTGGGTGATCCCGGCGGCCGGGGGTGCGGCGGTGAGAGTCAGCCTGCCGTCCCGCCTGGGCCCGGTCACCGGGCTCAAGGTCGCGCCGGACGGGGTGCGGGTCGCGCTGATCGCGGGCACAGGGGCCGCCGCCCATCTGCTGCTGGGGGCGGTCGTGGGCAGCGGCACGAGCGTTTCGGTCATCCATCCGGTGCGGCTGGCGCCCGGCCTGTCCGGGCTCTCGGCGCTGACCTGGTTCGACGAGGATCACGTGCTGGCGATCACGCAATCGCCCTCCGGTGCCCGGCTCTGGGAGGTTCCGGTCAACGGGGACGGGCCCACTCTCAAGCCCGGGCAGCCGGGCATGGTGTCAATCACGGCGGCAGGCCCGCAGAACCCTCTCTATCTGGGCACGTCGGTCGGCAGGCTGGAGAACTCGGTCGGCCTTGGCGAGCCCTGGCGGGACATCATGGCAGGCAGCAACGCTGCCTACCCCGGCTGACGTGACCGTCGACACTCGATTACTCAGCGCCTGTCTCCTGACATCCGGCTCCGGTCAGGCTAGTTTCGAAACATGGCACCCGTCCGGGTCCGTGGTTGCGCCAGGCAGGTCCATCCGCGATGTGCGGATGGCCGAGCCCGGCAAGCCGATGCCAGCCGCAGGCGAAACGGTCCACGTAAGGCGACTTCTCGTCGACTGATCACGGTGCGGCTTAGAGGTAAGTCCTGCCCCACCGGGAGACCCGATGTCTCCCGGACAGGGAGAAGGGCACTAGTGGCAACAAGCTGCTGCGAACCCCTCAGCAGGCGGATGTGGGGACGAAGACCAGGTCGGCCGGACGGGTGCCGCTACCTGGATCCGGCCGAAAGGGGGTTCCCGCGTGGACATCATCTTCAAGGGTCGGCGTACCGATGTGCAGGAGCGGTTCCGGAGGCACGCCTCAGCCAAGCTGGGCAAGATCGAGAGACTGGGTCACAAGGCGATCAGGGTCGACGTGGAGGTCTCAACCGAGCGAAATCCACGCCAGTCCGACCGGCGCGAGCGGGTCGAACTGACCATCCGATCCCGGGGCCCGGTCATCCGGGCCGAAGCAGCAGCGGACGACCGCTATGTGGCACTCGACCGGGCACTCGCCAAACTCGAGGCACGCCTGCGGCGCCTGGGTGACCGGCGCAAAGACAGGCATGGCATGCCGTCGGCAGCCTGGGCCGTGCTCATGCCGGTGGCCGATGGCGCGGGCTATATGCCGGGGGGGCTGATGGCCGGGTACAGCCCGGGGAACGGTCAGTTGCCGGAGCCGCTGGCAGGCCCGGCGCCATCCCTGCATGGTTCCTTCCTGGGTGGCCCGGACCTGGGGGAGCCGGCGTTCGGCGGCCCGGTGTCCGGGAGCCCGGCGCTGGATGACGGGGCACTGGATGACGCGGCCATCGGGCTCATCCCCATCCAGATGGAGGGAGACGGGCCAGTCGTCGTGCGTGAGAAGTTCCACGCGGCGATGCCGATGAGCATCGACCAGGCGCTCCTGGAGATGGAACTCGTGGGGCACGACTTCTACCTGTTCCGTGACGAGGCTTGCGGTCACGCCAGCGTCGTCTACCGGCGTCACGGGTACCAGTACGGGCTGATCCGCCTGGTCGAGTCGGCCGGTGCGGACCCCGCCGGGCAGCGGTTCCGGGGGGTGTGAGCATCGGCTGGCCGCCCCGGGAGCACAAACTCAGGCCCCGGGCCCCGCGGCCCGGGGCCTGAGTTTGCATGCTGCGGCCTGGTCGGCCAAAGTTTGATCCGAAGTCACAGGTAGTCAGCAGGCCGGCAGGGTCAGGGAGGGCAGATGGGCGGAGATCCCGGAACCACCAGTGAGGAAACTGGTGCCCGGCGGGCTCCCGATCCGATCCGCGTGCTGATCGTCGATGATCACGCACTGTTCCGGCGGGGCCTGGAAATGGTCCTCACGGAGGAGCCCGGCATCGAACTGGTCGGCGAGGCCAGTGATGGGGCGGAAGCGGTCGAGAAGGCCGGCGAAGCGCTGCCGGACGTAGTGCTGATGGACATCCGGATGCCCAAGAGCAGCGGGATCGAGGCCTGCCGGGCGATGAAGGAGGTCGCGCCCAGCGCAAAGATCGTCATGCTGACGATCAGTGACGAGGAGGAGGACCTCTTCGAGGCCATCAGGGCGGGCGCCAGCGGTTACCTGCTCAAAGACATTCCCTACGACGAGGTCGCCGACGTGGTCCGGGCGGTGCACGGCGGGCAGTCCCTGATCAATCCCTCCATGGCGGCCAAGCTCCTGACCGAGTTCGCGGCGCTCGCCAGGCGCGACGAGGAGGAACGCACGCAGCAGGTCCCGGCACCCAGACTCACCGAGCGCGAGATGGAAGTGCTCAGGCTGGTGGCCCGCGGAATGAACAACCGCGACATCGCCAAGGAGCTGTTCATCTCGGAGAACACGGTCAAGAACCATGTGCGCAACATCCTGGAGAAACTCCAGATCCACTCCAGGATGGAGGCCGTCATGATCGCGGTGAGGGAGAAGCTGATCGAGTTCAGCTAACCTGAGCCGGAATCGGCCGGTCAGGCAAGTGCCGCGTGGAGCCGTTGGGCCAGGTGAGGCGGCTCGACCCGGTCGACTGCGATCGCCGAGCAGCCGACCCAGTCCGCGGCCTCCCGCAAGGCCCGCGCCATCGGCGCGACGGCAGCAGGGGTGTCCAGCGACAGCTGGCGGGCGACCAGGGTCTGGCCCCGCCGCACCGGGTCGGCCCGGCCTACGAGCCTCCCGCCGGCGAGCAGCGGCATGGCGAAGTAGCCGTGGACCCGCTTGGCCCTGGGCACGTAGGCCTCCAGCGAGTGATCGAAGCCGAACATCCGGCGGGTGCGCTTGCGGTCCCAGACCAGCGAGTCGAACGGGGACAGCAGCGTGACCCGGTGCCTGCCGCGCACGCCACCGGCCGCCAGTGCCAGAGCCGCCGGGTCAGCCCAGGCCGCCGTGGCTGCGCCAGCCTTCGCCCCGCCCTCGATCGACACCGCCGTCAGGCCCGCTGCCCGCGCCGCCTCGTCCACAAGATCCGCATGCCTGGTCCCGGGGCTGGTGAGTTCCCGCAGACGGTGGTAGTCGATCAGGTCGGCCCTGGTCACCGCGCCCAGGCTCCGGGCGGCTGTAGCCGCGAGACGGGCCAGGCACTCCTCGTCCGTGGGCGAGGCAGCGAGCATCTCGCTCGGGAGGACTCGTTCCGGCAAGTCGTAGACGCGTCGCCAGCCCTCGCGCCGCACGCAGATGACCTCACCCACATCCAGCAGCCACTCGACCGCGATTTTCGTGTCCGACCAGTCCCACCAGGCGCCGCCGTTCTTGGCGCCGCCGAGCTGGGTGGCGGTCAGCGGGCCTTCAGCCCGGAGCTTGGCCAGCACCTCGGTGCAGGCCTGCTGGTGGCTCTGGTGCCAGCGTTTGCCGCGGGCGCGCAGCGCGCGCCGGCGGAAGGCGTAGTACGGCCAGTCCTCGATCGGCAGCACGCAGGCGGCGTGCGACCAGTACTCGAACGCGGTGGGCTGGCGGGGATGCCAGTACGCGCGCTCGATCCGGTCCCGGGGGATGGGGCCGAGACGGGCGTAGGCGACTAGCTCGTGCGAGCGGGCAAGCACACTGATGGTGTCCAGCTGGACCGCCCCGAGCCGGCGCAGCAGCGCTGGCACACCACCACGGCGTCCCTCCACCCCCAGGAAGCCCTGCGCGCGCAGGGTCATCAGCCGCACGTCAGCGGCCGACAGTGAGACTTGCGGTGCCTCGGCAGCAGAGATGGCCACAAGCATGGCAGCTTAACGGGCGGCTACGACATTCCCGCTGGGCCGGTCAGCTCCATCCTGGGCAGCGGGCGGCTTGAGGCCGCGGCGGGTTTGAGCCAGCGGCGGGCTTAGTACCAGTCCTCAGTGATGTGGGTGCCCAGTGCCAGCAGCCCACCGACGACGACTGCCGCGCAACCGGCCCAGAACAGCCACCACACGGGGCCGACGACCAGGCCGATGCCGCCGGCAAGGAAACCGGCCATGATGATGGAGACCGCCACCCAGGACACGGGGCGGCCGTGATGCACCATGGCTGCGTGGGCACTGCCCGTACCCGCCTGCATGAGAGTGCCGGCATCCTGACCAACGCCGGCCATGGAGCCCGGACTTACCTGGTCCGCCATGCGCGCTGCTCCTCTCGGGGGTGGGCGGCCGGCGTCGCCGCCGCC
>DPMS01000372.1 GCA_003541285.1 Actinomycetota bacterium | reverse complement strand
CCGCTGCACCGGCTGGTCCGGGCACCACCGCCGCACCGGCCGGCCTGCCTGTCACCGCCACGGCTGCCAGCGCGTCAGCGAAGAACTGCCGGCCCGTCCGCGCAGGGCCGTACACCGTGACCGCGATCCCCCGCCCAGCACACCCACGCGCCAGCATCGCGACGTGCTCTCCGGTCCCGCCGCCCGCGGTGCCCAGCACGTACGCGACCCGCAGGCCGGTCATCGTGCCAGCCTCGCCCTGGCGCGGGCGGCCAGCGCCCGCAGATCCCCGCCGTCCAGCACCAGCACCACCGCTCCGAACGCCGCAGCCACCACGGTGCAGACGAGCACCGCGACGGCTGCGTTCGGCAGGGTGCCGTGGACCCTGACGGCTAGGGACACGCCTGCCCCGGCCACGATACCGGCCATCGCCCCGCCCAGCCCGGCCAGTGCCGCTCGGCCGGACCCGCGCAGCGCGGCTCCGCCCCGGACGGCCCGGACCGCGGCAAGCAGTGCCAGCCCGGCCACGGTCAGCCCGATCGTGTTGCCCAGCCCGAGCACCGCCACCACCCAGCGGGGCGGCACGGCGGGCACGATGGCCAGGTCGGCGGCGATCACCACCAGCCAGCCGCTCACCAGGGCGACCGCGGCCACCCGGCTGCGGTGGCAGGCGAACAGCACCCGGGACAAGTTCGCCGCCAGGCCGTATCCGACCAGCCCGGGCGCGAACGCCGCGAAGATGACCGCCAGCTGCCGGGCCCCACTGGGAGATAGCGCGAACAGCCGGGAGGCTGGCACAGCCGTCCCGGCCAGCAGCGCCGCCCCGAGCCAGGAGACCAGCATCACCGCCCGGGTGGAGGCGGCAGTGGTCTGGTCGAAACTCGTCCCGTCGGCGGCGGACAGCGCCGGGAAGGCGCTGGTCGCGATCGGCACCGCCAGCACCGCATACGGCACGAAGAACATCTGCCAGCCGTAGTTGTACAGCACCAGCGCGCCCTGCCCCCGGTGGCCGTTGGCGAGCACGATCACCACCAGCAGGGAGACGTCCTGGGCGATCAGGGCGGCCACGCCGACTGCGGCGAGGCCGCGTACCCGCCGGGCCACTCCGGGCGGGAAGCGCAGCGTCGGCCGCAGCCGCAGCCGCAGCCGCAGCGCGGGCCCGAGCGCGGTGAGGCCCAGCGCTGCCACCCCGGCGGTGGTACCGGCCGACAGCATCAGCTGGGCGGAAAACGGCAGCCCGGACAGGTGGTTCCGGTAGGGGTAACCGAGCGGGACGAACGCAGCGTAGGCAGCGATCACCACCAGGCTGGACAGCACCGGGGCGAGCGCGGGCGCTGTGAAGCGCCGGTGCGCCTGCAAGACGCCGTACAGCACCACCGCCAGGCCGTACAGGAGGATCTGCGGCGCGAACACCGCCAGCATCTGTGAGCTGACCGTCTGGGTGGCCGCCGCCGGGTGGCAGCCCGGGGCGCCGGCCAGCAGCAGCGAGGTGAGCGGCCCGGACAGCGCCACCAGGATGATGCTTGCCGGGGCGAGCAGGACCACCGTCCAGGTCAGCAGGGCCGAGGCGATCTGGCTGGTCTCGGTATCGGCCTGGGAGGGGCCGGCCGGGGCGGAGTCTGCCAGGGCGGGACCTGCCAGGGCGGCGTCCGGCCCGTGGACCGCGGCCATGGAAGCTGCCGTTTCCGGGGCCGCCCGGCGGGCCGCAGCCGTGGCCAGCACCGGCACCACCGCGCTGGTGAGCGCACCACCCAGGACGATGTCGTAGATGATGTTCGGCACCTGGTTGGCGGTCGCATAGGCGGTGCCCAGGCAGGTGCTGCCGACCGTGTGCGCGAAGACAAGCTGGCGGCCGAAACCCACCACCCGGGTGAGCACCGTGATCCCCCCGATGAGGACAGCCGCCCGCCCGATTCCCCGGCCCGCCTGCCGCAGCGGCCCAGGTTCGGTCGCCGTGGCCGGGGGGCCTGTCACGGCGATGCTGCGCCCGCGGCCGGCGCCGATCCCGGAGATTCTGGCGGCACCAGGGTGAGTGCTGCCCGGCTGTGGCCTGCCACACGCCCCGGGCCAGGAGGCGCCGGAGGCTCCCCCGCCGTCCGGCCGGGCCCGGCAGGCCGGCGGCCGAGCATGTCCAGCCACCGCAAGGCGGGCGTCCGCTCGATCACCGCGGTGAAGCTGACCACCTCACTGGCTGCCGTCAGGCCCGTGATCCCGGCCAGCAGAGCGGCCCTCGCGGGCCGGCCCAGGCTCACGGCCGCAGCCGTGCCGAGCATTGCGCCCAGTGCGTTGGCGCCGGCGTCGCCGAGCATGGCCCGCTCGCCCAGATCCGCGGGAAGCATGGCCAGCGCCGAACCGAGTGGGCCGGCCACTGCCCTGGCCGCTCCCGGCCGCTGCCGCCCCCCGGCCCGCCGCGCGCCGGCGAGGGCCAGCAGCGAGCCGCCCGCCACCGCTACCTTGATGGCGCGGCCAGGCCGCAGATCGAACAGGTTGAGCAGGTTCGCGCTGCCGGCGGTGAGCCCGGCATTGATGATCACGTCGGCCGCCGGGCCTCCGGCCAGCGCCGCCGCCACCAGGCCGCTCACGCCGATTCCGCCGAGCTTGACCGCCCCGGTGGTCACCTCGCCATGGGCCAGCGCTCCCAGGTGCCCGCGGAACCCGCGGCGGTCACCACTGCCGGCCAGATCGTCATAGCCGCCGAACGCGGCTGCCCCCAGCCCGCCTGCCACCAGCGCGGCCCGCACCCGGGGCGGCAGGCCTGGGGTGAGCGCGCAGGCAAGAGCGGCGCCGGCGGCCACGGCCGGGCCTGCCAGCAAGGTGACCGGCTCGCCGCGATGGTTGGTCCTGGTCCAGACGGCCGCCCCGCCGGGTGGCCGCTGGCTCCGCGCGGTGTAGGCAGCCCGGGCCGCACCCGCGGCGAGGCCGGCCGCCGCCACCGCACCTCCCGCCCGGGCTGGCCGGCCGCGACGGCGGTTCATGACTTCCCCACCCCCACCGCGCTGGGGGAGGCACGCGAGGACCGTGCGCCCGGGCTGGCCGGCAGGCTGGCCGTCGGGGTGGCCGAAGGGGTGGGCGCGGGACTGGGGCCAGCGGCGCCTGCGCTGGACAGGGCACCGTAATTGCCACTGACCCCCCGCAGCAGATCGGCGAGGGCCTGGGCCACAGTGATCTGCCCCACCACGTGGTCGGCGTTGTCGACACTGGACAGGTGACCGGCCTGGCTGGCCGCCCGCAGCAGGTCGATGGCGCTGCCGGGGCCCGAGCCTTGCGCGGTCCCGGCCACGACCGTGCCCTGGCCGGCCAGGTTCAGCGCCTGGGCGAACGTGACCAGCCCCTGGCTGACGGTGTTAGGGGCCGGGTTGCCGGGAGAAACCACAACAGCAAGCGTGGCACGCGCGTTGGGGTGCCCGCTGATGGTCAGGAAACCT
The DNA here is from genome assembly GCA_003541285.1 of Actinomycetota bacterium. Taxonomy (GTDB): domain Bacteria; phylum Actinomycetota; class Actinomycetes; order Streptosporangiales; family Streptosporangiaceae; genus UBA9676. The sequence continues at coordinate 1,924 of DPMS01000372.1, read as the reverse complement.
CCGGCCGCGAATCCGCTCAGCAATGCCGCGCTGGCACTGTCCCGCTGCCCCGCCACCGGCTGCCCGGGACCGTCCCTGGTCAGGATGGCGCCGGCCAGCACCTGGCTGGCCTGGCTGATCGCGCTCCCGCTGGCCAGGGTCTGCCCCAGCGCGAACTGCTGCGCAAGCTGCCCGAGCTGCTCCTGGGTGGGTGGGCTGGCGTCGAAGAACTTGGACGATAGCTCTACCTGGCCACTGACCGTGGCACCCGCCTCGGCCAGCATCTGGGTGATGCCGCTGACCACCTGACCGGGCGCGCCCGGCGCCTCCACCAGCACCACCTGCTCGCCGGCCAGCAGCTGGCGCAGCAGCAGGGGGGCCGCCGCCTGCGCCCAGTCATCATTGCTGGCGATCTGGCTCCGCTGCTGGCCGTTGGTGGCGATGACCGAATCGATCTGCTTACGCTCCTGCTGCGAGGTCGACACCAGCACCTTGAGCGCGGATGGCTGAAGCGCCGTCGCTCCGAGCAGGATCCCCAGCCCAAGGGCCAGGAACACGGCGACGATGGACACCAGGTGGTATCGGAAGTCGATCATCAGGGCCTAAAGTAGTCCGGTCAGCCAGTATCGGGCCGCGTCCCACTGGGCACCGAGGAAGCGCAGGAAGATCTGCCCGGCAGGGGTGACGGCCATCGCCACGAGGATAGTGGCGGATGCGGCCAGCACGAGCGCCATCAGCGCCCGGCCGGAGACCAGCGGCCGGTACAGCCGGCTGACGCCCTTGGCGTCCACCAGCTTGCCTCCCACCCGCAGCCGGGTCACGAATGTGCTGCCCATCCCGGGGCGGCCCTTGTCGAGGAACTCCTCCAGCGAGAAGTGGGTGCCGACGGCAACGATCACCTTGGCATCTTTCGCATCGGCGATCAGCAGCGCGATGTCCTCGCTCGTGCCCGCGGACGGGCACAGCACGCTGGGCAGGCCCAGCGACTCGACCCGGCTCTGGCCGGGCGCCCGCCCGTCGGGGTAGGCGTGCACGATGATCTCCGCCCCGGAGGCGAGCACGGCATCGGACACCGAATCCATGTCGCCGACGATGACGTCGGGCCGGTACCCGGCCTGGAGCAGGGCATCTGCCCCGCCGTCCACACCGATCTTGACCGGCTTGAACTCCCGGATATAGGAGCGCAGCGCAGCCAGATCCTCCCGGTGGTGGTAGCCGCGGACGACCACCAGCACATGCCGGCCTTCCATCTTGGTCCGCAGGTCCAGCATGCCGACCCCGTCGAGCAGCATGTCCAGGTCGCGCTGGACATACTCCAGGGTGTTGACCGCGAACGCCGCGACCTGCTCCGCGAGCCCCGCCCTGGCCTCGATCATCGCTGCCGCCACCGACTCGGCCGTCTGCAGCCGGCCTTTGGCGACCACCTCGTCACCAAGGTAGAGGGTGTCCCCGTCGAGGCGGACCAGCGTCCCTTCGTGCACCCGTGCGAACACGTCGGGTCCCACGCCATCGACCAGCGGGATACCAGCCTTGATCAGCAGCTCCGGGCCGAGGTTGGGATAACGGCCGCTGATACTGGTGGCCACGTTGACCACGGCAACGACCTGATGGGCGATCAGGGCGTCAACGCTGAGCTGGTCCAGGTCCTCATGGTCGATGATGGCGACGTCACCGGGGCGGAGCCGTTTGGTGAGGTGCTTGGTCCGGCGGTCCAGGCGGGCTGGCCCAACAACACCAGGCAGGTCATCCGGCCTGCTCCGGTGCTTCATGGGGAGCTTGAGGAACTGGGCCATCATCGCAACTATCCTGCCAGACCCGTGCAGCGCCCGTATCCGCACACCTCATCGCAGACAGGCTGTCTTCCCGGATCGGGAGGGTAGCGGTCCACGTCAGCCGGCCTGGCCCGGCCGGCCCGCCTTGCCCGCCCCGGCCCGTTCCGCCGCTG
>DPMS01000084.1 GCA_003541285.1 Actinomycetota bacterium | reverse complement strand
CAGGCTGCGGTAGCCGCTACCTGTGATCGCGCTGAAGTGCACGAACACGTCTGGGCCACCCTCGACAGCGATGAAGCCGTAGCCCTTGTCGCCGTTGAACCACTTCACAGTGCCCTGCGCCATCTTGACCTTCTTGGTTTGTCGATGCGGCGCCCCCCGTCATGGCCGTGCGGGCCCGCGCTTGCCGTCTCGCTGCGGCTAGCCTGTCACGGAAACACGCGCGGCGGGGAAACCGTGCGGCTGGCCACCTGCCCCGCGGCTGGGACGATCCCCTGCTCGGTGGTCCGCGTGCTCCCGCTGGACTATAGAGCCGAACCTGGGGGCTGGCATGGCGAGGCAATCAGATGACGCCGTTACAGATGACGCTGGTGGTGCTGCGTCTGCCCCTGACGGGAGACCGGCAGCGCACACGATCCGGGGGTTCCCGTGCCAGCCAGCGCTGGAGGAAATCCAGGGTGTGGTGGGGCACTATCCAGTGTTCCGGATCGAGTAAGCCGGCGAGCCTGGCACCCGCCCGGAGGAGATCGCCCCGGGCGGGTACCGGGTGGAAACGGGGCTCACCGAGGCCAACGCGTACCTCGTACGGTCCGGCCCGGCCTGGGTGCTGATCGATGCCGCGTGGCCGCATCGCGGACAGCTCATCAAGTCGGCCGCCGAGTCGCTGTCTGGTTCGACCCCGGCGCCGGTGTTCCGGGCCTTCCCGGCTGGCAGTGCATACCCACACCTGGTCACACGCCCGGGCACGTCGCGTTCTTCCGTGGTGGGGACCGGGTGCTGATAACGGGCGATGCTGTCTTGACCGTGAACCTCAACTCCGCGTACGACTTCCTGGCCGGCAAGCACCGGGTGTCCGGTCCGCCCTACATTTCGACCTGGAACTGGCCGGCGGCGAAAGAGTCGGTCGCCGTCCTCGCGGAGCCGGGCAAGGCCCTGGAACGGTTCCAGCCTGGGGCGCCATACCCGGTCGTGGAATGCCGCCTCCGCCACGATGGTCACATCACCTCTCAGCAGCAACTCCAGGACACTGAAGAAGACGGGCAGTGCCCGCACCGTCAGCTCGTCACCTGGCCCGGGCACAAACCCGGGGCTGGCGTGCACCATCCCTTCCTCGTCCCGGCAGATCGACGGGCACCCCACCGCCGCCGCGATCTTGTGGGCAAGCGTCGTCCTGCCCGACCCCGGAGGACCGCTGACAACAACGAGTGTCGGAAGAGAAGTCACCCGCGCAGTTATAACCAGGACCTAAGCCCCTGTCCGGGGTGCGCCTGCGGCATCTAGACCGGGGATGGCACCACGCACGGTGCATACTTCCAATTCAGATAGGGCTTGCCGCGCGCCGGCGCCCGGCAAGATGGCAGCCCTCCATCCGGTATCTGCGGAGGATGTCATGGCCGCCAGGAAACAGTGGAGCGATCTCAGCGAGCGCACCCGCAAGCTGCTCATCATCGGGGCAGTCGCCGAAGGCATCCTGCGGCTTGCGGCGCTCATCGACATCAAGCGCCGGCCAGCGAGCCAGATCCGGGGCCGGAAGTGGATATGGGCCTCGCTGGTGGCGGTCGTCAGCTCCGCCGGGATGGTTCCCATCTCATACTTCGTCTTCGGGCGGCGGGCGGGGACGCGGGACACCCAGGCGGCTGGCCACAAGCGCGAGGCATGACGCAAGCTCACGCTGAACCGCGCTGTCAGCGCCGGCGGCCGATGGGGACTGGCGCCGTGCACCCCCAGCAGGCCGGCTCGCCGGTGAAAATGGCGGGGACCGACGGCGAATCGGCCGGTGGGTTGGTGGGCAGCAGCAGCGGCGCGCGTGGTGCCTGGCTGAAGTTGAAATCCGCGGTCAGGTTGCCGAGCAGCGGCTGATTCTCGCGCACGTCGGGCCTGGGGTCGGGGCGCCCGTCGGTCCTGGGATCGAGCCGGGCGCCGCCCAGAAAGTCGTCTTCGATGAACTTCAGGTAGGCATCGCTGCTGAGCGTCTGGTGATCGATGAAGCCCCTCCTGGCATACGGGGAGATGACCATCGCCGGGACACGCAAGCCGTAGCCGTTCCGGTCGGCCATCGGCGGCACGACATGGTCGTAGAAGCCGCCCCAGTCGTCCCAGCTGAGGAAGATCGCCGTGGACTTCCAGTCGGGACTCTCCATGGCGGCGTTAATGACCGCGGTGACGTGGGCCTGGCCCAGGTGGACGCTGGCCGGTGGGTGCTCGCTGTCGGCGCCGGCCGGGGTGATCCAGCTGACCGATGGCAGCTTCCCCGTCCTGGCCGCGCGCAGGTAGGCGGTCAGGGGCTTGATGTTACCCAGCTGGTGGTCGTGCCGCACGTCGCCGAAGAGCGGCAGCGGATTCCAGATTCCCGGGGTCCGGATGTTCTGCCTGACAGCGGCGCACGTCAACGCCGAATCGTTGGCGCAGTCAGGCTGGATGCCCGTCTGCACGTAGTACGCCCAGCTGACATGGTGGGCGTGCAGCAGCCAGGTGATGTCGGTCCAGGCCAGGTCGGTCGACGTCTGGCCGGTGGCCAGCTGCCGCTGGACGGCCTGCCCGAACTGGCTGACGCCGTAGGGCCCGACGATGTCGTTACGGCAGCTCATCGGCAAACGGGTCCGGCACCTGGCCGACCAGCCGGAGACCAGGTACAGGTGGTCAGGCAGCGACCACGACTTCACCGCCTCGAACATGTGGTCGTCGAGCACGAAGTCGCGGGCGTACTTCCAGTAGTTGGGTATCTCCGCGGCGGTGTGGTAACCCATCACGTCGGGGGGGCCACCGCCACTGCAGGCCGGGTCGGTGATGATCCGGCATGACGTCTTGGCCGCATCCCGCTGGCGGATGAACCCGTCCATCCTGCCGCCGGCCACGTCAGCCACCGCATTGGGTACACCGTGCGGGCCGCCACCGTTGACATCGGCCTTGTCATGGTAGGGCCGGGTGCACCCGCCGGCCGGGTTCGGCACGCACACTGTGGGCACCCCGTTGCGCATCGGGATACCGTCCGCTCCGGGGTAGGTCCCGAAGTAGCTGTCAAACGACCGGTTCTCCTGCATGACGATGATCACGTGCTTGATCTTGTGGATCCCCGCCGGTATCAGGTACGTTCCGGCCGGACCGCCCATGACCCGCCCGGCCCGGCCCGGCGCCGGCCTGGACGGGGAGCACGATGCCAGCACAGCGGCCATGAGCAGGACGGCGGCCACGACGTAGGCCGGCCGGCCACGGGTGCGCCCCGTTCCTCTCAGACCCTTGCCGCGCGCCGGACGCCGGGCGCCTGCTGCCATCTGTCTCATCGTTGGCTTAACGCTGGACGTACCGCATCAAGTGCCATCACGGTCAGCCAAACTAACCTGCCGGCCACAATCGCCCGGAAGGCGGGGCAGCCGCCGACCGGATCAGATCCGCTGGGTGCTGCTGTGACAGTAGGGCCGAGGTACTGCTGCGCTAGCACCGGCCGGTTGCCCGGGTAACCCGCGCGGCTGGAACGCGGCGAAGCACCTGCTGCGGTACGGTGGCGACCCGTACCCCCGGACACGGAGGCTGACCATGCCGGACAAGCGTTTCGCGGACCGTACGGTGATGGTGGTCGGCGCCGCCGGGGCCCTGGGGGCTGGCCTGGTATCGGCGTTCACCGCTGAGGGCGCCACAGTCATCGGAGTTGACCAGTCGGTCCCCACCGGCGACCGGCACCTTGACGGCGTCCGGTACCAGGCCGTGAACGTCCTGGACGACACCCGGCTCGCCATGCTGTTCGATGAGGTGCCGGTCCCCTGGGCGGTCGTCAACACCGTGGGTGGCTTCGCCGGCCATACCCCGCTGACCGAACTGGACCCGGCGGTGCTCACCGGGCAGCTGGAACTGAACCTGGCCAGCGCTGCCCTGGTCACCAAGCACGCGCTGCGGCGCATGATAACCGCCCGCCGGGGGCGCCTCGTGCACACCGCGAGCCGGGCGGCTGTGGCGACCCACGGCTCCGGGTTCGCCTATTCGGTCAGCAAGCTAGGCGTGCTGCATCTGGTGACCATGGCCGCTGAGGAGGTCCGCGGCACCGAGATCACCGTGAACTGTGTCGTGCCCAGCATCATCGACACTCCTGCCAACCGCAGCGCCATGCCCGGCGCGGACCACGCCTCCTGGCCCAAGATCCCCGACATCGCCCAGGCGTACCTGTTCCTGGCCTCACCCGCGGCGCACCTCGTCTCCGGGGCCGCGGTCCCGGTCTGAGGACGGACAGGCTGGCCGCTGAACATCCCTGGAGGCAGGCAGTGCTCATCAACCTCGGCGACGTGCGCCTCTGGTTCGACGCATCGGGCCCGTCCGTGGTCCCCCTCGGCGATGTGGCGGTGGAACGGCCGACCCTGGTTGCCGTGCACGGCGGCCCCGGCCTCGATCACATCCGGCTGAAGACCAGCCTGGCCCCGCTCACCAGCCAGGTTCAGGTTCTCTTCTACGACCAGCGCGGGCATGGGCGCAGCGACTACAGCACAGCCGAGCACTGGAACCTGCGCACCTGGGCCGATGACCTGCGGCGGTTCTGCGACGCGCTGGGCCTGGTCAAACCGCTGGTGCTCGGCAGCAGCTTCGGCGGGTTCGTCGTGCTCGCCTACGCGGGGCTGTTCCCCGATCATCCGGGCGGCGTCATCCTGACCAACACCACCGGTGGCCGCACCGACCCTGCCGCCAGCGTGGAGATGTTCCGCCGCCTGGGCGGCGACGAGGCCGCCGCAGTCGCCGAACGCGACTTCACGCAGCTCACCGAGGAATCAGCGACCGAGTTCGACCGGGTCTGCCACCCGCTCTACAGCAGGAAACCCGGCTACGCGGCGGAGGCTCGCCAACTGCAGGCGCAGTCCATCCAGACCATCGAGGTCAACCTGCACTACTTCCGCAATGAGCAGCCGCGGTTCGACGCCTGGGATCTCGCACCCCAGGTCCGCTGCCCGGTCCTGGTGCTGGCGGGCGCTGATGACCCGATCTGCCCGCTGCCCCTGGTCGAGCGGTTCGCCAGGCACCTGCCGGCGGGAACGACCCGCCTTGTCCGCCTGCCCGAGGCCGGCCACGCCATCTTCCGCGACCAGCCCGACCTGGCCTTTTCCGCCATCGAGGAGTTCATATTGCAGGTCAGGGGCACAGACCCGGCAGACATGACGGAGCATCCCGCCTGAGCTGAGCTCACCCGTGACGGGCCACCCAGGCCCGCCACCGCCGGATCTGGCCGCGATTACTAGGGCTCGTTGCCACCGAGCGCGAGCACGTCGGCTGAGCCCTCCAGATCTCCGCCCATCACCACCCCGGCCACGCTGCCTGGGGAGTCGCCGCCCCGCCCCGCCCCGCCGGCCGAGGCCCTGGTCATCCCGCCGCCACCGGTCAGCCGGGCCGCGATCGCCACCGGTATCAGGGTGAGCAGCAGCACGAACGTGACAACGACGTTCACCTCGGGCAGCTGCTGGCCCAGCCGGATGGCGCCGAAGATCCACAGCGGCAGGGTGTTCTGGGCGCCGGCGGTGAACGTGGTGACGATGACCTCGTCGAAGGAGAGCGCGAACGCCAGTAGCGCACCGGAGACCAGGGCCGTGGACACCACCGGGAAGGTCACCGTGCGGAACGTGAAGAACCCGCTTGCACCCAGGTCAGCCGCGGCCTCGTAGAGCGAGCCCGAGACCCGCCGGAGCCGGGCGAGCATGTTGTTGTAGACCACCACGATGCAGAACGTCGCGTGCCCGATGATGATCGTCATCAGTGACAGCCCGACCCCGGCGAAATTGAACGCCGAGTTGAGCGCGATACCGGTAATGATGCCCGGCAGCGAGATCGGCAGCACGAGCAGCAGCGACACGGCCTCCCGCCCGAAGAACCGGAACCGGTGGACGCCGAACGCCGCCGCCGACCCGAGGATCAGTGCCACCGCGGTCGCGAACAGGCCCGCCTTGAGCGACAGGATGAGCGCCGCCCGCACTGCGGGGTCCTGCCAGGCGACGGCGAACCACTTCGTGCTCAGCCCGTGGATGGGCCAGCTCTGCACGTTGGAGGAGTTGAACGCGTAAAGGCAGATGATGGCGATCGGCACGAACAGGAAGAGCAGTACCCCCGCCACCCAGATCCGCAGCCCGATCCGGGCCAGGCGTCCCTCCATCAGTGCGTCTCCCCCATCACAGTGTGTCCTCGGTCATCTTCGGTCACAGCGACTCGAACGCGCCGAGCAGCCGCGCGCCGAGCAGGTAGACGATCATGATCACAATCGGGACCATCGCGAGCGCGGCCGCGAATGGCAGGTTGCCGGTGGTGCCGACGATGTTGTTGTAGATGGCGTTGCCGATGAAGCTGGAATTCGCCCCGCCCACCAGCAGCGGGGTGATGAAGTCCCCGAGCGTGAGGGAGAAGGTGAAGATAGAGCCCGCCACCACGCCGGGCAGCGCCAGCGGCAGCACCACGCTGCGCAGCGTCCGCCAGTTACGCGCGCCGAGGTCGCCGGAGGCCTCCAGCAGCGAGTCCGGTATCCGTTCCAGCGCGCCGTAGACGGGCACGATCATGAACGGCAGCCAGATGTAGGAGAAGACCAGCCACATCGCCGTGTTCGTGTAGCCGATGTTGACCGTGCCCAGGCCGAGCTTGGAGAACGTCCAGCTCAGGGTGCCACCTTTTTGCAGGATCACGATCCAGGCGTAGACGCGGGCCAGGTAGCTGGCCCACAGGGGAAGCAGCACGGCGATGAACAGCGCCTGCCTGCCCCGCGAGGACGCCACCCGCGCCATGTAATAGGCGAACGGCAGCGCGAGCACCGCATCGGTGACGGTGACGGCCGCGGCCATGGCCACGGTCCGCCCGATGATGCTCGGGTAGACGCCGGTGAGGATCTGCTGGAAGTTGGCCAGGCTCCAGGTGCGGGAGATGGTGTTGGTGAACGAGTTGACTGTCCAGAACGAGGTGATCAGCATCACCACGAGCGACGCGAGGTAGATCACCAGGAACCACGCCAGCGGCGGGGTCAGGGTGAGGGTGGCCCGCAGCCACCCCCGGCGCCAGAGCGCCGCCGAGACGCGGGCCATCCCCGCCGCTGATCGGTCCGCGCGGACCGCGGCCTGTGTCATGAGTGCTGTGCCATCTACCCGGTGATCTGGGTCCAGGCGTTGGTCCACTGCTGGTACGGCACACAGTCGTTCTTGCCGTTCCCGCACTGCGCCAGCGGGGTCTTCCAGAACTTGATGGTCTGGAAGTAGGCCTCGGGCGCGTTGGCGTGGTACGCAGCGCACGAGTCCTTCGAGAGCTGATCCATGATCGGGCAGGCGAGCTTGTTCGCCGGGGTCTCCCCGAAGTAGACCGCCTGCTGCGCCTGGACCGTGGGCGTGGTCGCCCACTGCATCCACTTGTAGGCGCAGTTGGGGTGCGGCGCGTGGGTGGCGAGCATCCAGGTGTCGGCCCATCCGGTCGCGCCCTGGCTCGGGATGGTGTCGGCGACCGGGGAGCCAGCCGCCTGCAGCGTGTTGGTCTGGTACGGCCAGGCCGCCCCGACCACCGTGGTGCCGCTCTGGAACAGCGAGATCTCCTGCGAGGCCAGGTCCCAGTACTTCTTGATCAGTGGCTTCTGCTGCTTGAGCAGGTTGACGGTGGCGTTGAACTGGGCCTGGGTCAGCTCATAGGGGTCGGTGATGCCCAGGCTCGGCTGGGTCTTGGACAGATACAGCGCCGCGTCCGCGATCTGGATCGGGTTGTTGGGCACCGTGACCTGGCCCGCGTACTTCTTGTCGTACAGCACCGACCACGACGTCGGCGCCGTGGGGAACGTCTTCTTCGAGTACAGCAGCACGTTCGGCCCGAATTCGTAGGAGACGCCGTAGTGCTTGCCGCCGATGGTGTTGAACCCCGGGGACTGCAGGAACGGGTGGAAGTCCTTCCACGACGGGATCAGGTTGATGTTGACCGGCTTCACGTCGCCGCCGTAGATCAGCCGCAGGTCGGCGTCACCGGAGGCCGACACGAGGTCGTACTGGCCGCCGCCGCCGTTGGCCATCAGGGTCACCATCTCACCGGAGGACCCGGCGTACTTGGCGCTCACCTGGCAGCCGGTCGCCTGCTCGAACGGCTTGACCCACTGCGGCTGCGCGTAGCCCTCCCAGGCGATCAGGTTGAGGTGGCCCTCGCCCTTGCCCACCGAGGCCGGCACCGGTGTGTTCGCCTGCGGCGGCGTGAGCGCACCGGTCCCGCCACCACCGCCACTACTGGACGAGCCGCATGCCGCGACGAGCAGCGCGGCTGAGGCAGCGGCGAGCAGCGCGCCTCCTCGTGCCCATGTCTTCATGTGTCATTCCCCTTAACCGGCGTGCCCGCCTGGCTCTCGTTATGGATGTCGTAGGTTTGGGTTTCGCGCCAGGCGACGTTTACCGTCCGCCCCCTGGCTTGGAGGGCTTCCGCGGCCGCGGTCTCCAGGTTCTGGCGGACCGCGGTGAGTGTTCCGCCCGCTTCCAGCGCGACCTGGTAACGGGTGAGCATGCCGAGGTAGACGACATCCTCGATGTGACCGCGCTCGACGTGGCTGCCTTCCGGCGCTTTCTCGCCGTCGGCCAGCAGGTGGATCTTCTCGGGGCGGATCGTGAAGTGGCGGCCGGCCCGCTCCAGCAGGTTGGACACGCCGATGAAGCCCGCCACGAAATCGCTGGCCGGACGCTCGTAGACATCCACCGGGGTGCCGAGTTGCTCGATCCGGCCCTGGTTGAACACGGCCAGGCGGTCGCTCATGGTGAGCGCTTCCTCCTGGTCGTGGGTGACGTAGATGAAGCTGATCCCGACCTCGCGCTGGATCCGCTTGAGCTCGAGCTGCATCTCCTGGCGCAGTTTCAGGTCCAGCGCGCCGAGCGGCTCATCGAGCAGGAGCACCTCCGGCTCGTTGACGATGGCGCGGGCCAGCGCGACCCGCTGGCGCTGGCCGCCAGAGAGCTGGATCGGCTTGCGGCCGCCGAGCCCAGCGAGGCGGACCATGTCCAGTGCCGCCTCCGCCCGGCGGCGGCGCTCGGCCTTGGCGACCCGCCGCACCCGCAGCCCGTATTCCACGTTCTCGGCCACGCTCATGTGCGGGAACAGCGCGT
>DPMS01000087.1 GCA_003541285.1 Actinomycetota bacterium | reverse complement strand
TCCGAACCCCCAGGCCGCGCCGGGCCGGGGCGTCCGCGATCCATATGATCTCCGCAGCGCCCGGCGGCTTGCGGCGGACCCTGCGACCCGTTCACAGTGGGTGAGCACCCAGCCGTCAGGCTGACCGCGTCCCGCTCGAGGTGGCCGGGGACATCGCTAGTGAAGTCCGGCAGGCCCGCCACGATGGCCGTGACGGCAGGCATGTCCCGGGCAGCGAGGAAGCGGACAGCGAGCGTGAGGTCATTGCCCTGCGCATTGGCCCCGGAGCCGGGGGCACTCTGCGTCCCGGGGCCAGTCCGGGGAATGCGGGTGCCCTCGCTGGCCAGGCTGCCCTATCGTTGCCCGGTTATAGCTGCCACTGGCGTGGGCCGTTCCGGGATCTACGCCCCGCCGGGCGCTTAGGCGATCGCCTGACCGCGGTCGGCGGTGTGCTGGCTAACCGGGGCGAGCGGTGCCCGATTCCCGGGGCTGGGCAGCGACCAGGCTGGATCCCTACGATGGCACCATGGCGCGCACGGATACGGCTTCCCGCCTGATCGCGGCATCGCCTGAACGTGTCTTCACTGCTTTCGTCGACCAGGCCGCGCTCGCGGCGTGGCTGCCACCTGGCGACATGCGCGGCAGCTTCGAGCGCTTCGACGCCAGGCCCGGCGGGTCGTACCGGATGATCCTGACCTACGCCGACGCCTCGGCCGCTCCCGGAAAGGCCACCGCGGACTCCGACATCGTTGAAGCCCGCTTCATCGACATCGTCCCCGGCGTGCGCATCGTGCAGGCCATCGACTTCGTCTCCGACGACCCCGCCTACGCGGGCACGATGACGATGACATGGGAAGTCACCCCGGTCGATGCCGGGACCCGGGTGGACATCCGGGCAGATGACGTCCCCGACGGTGTTTCCGCAGAAGATCACGCTGCCGGGCTGAACTCCTCGCTGGCAAAGCTGGCCGCATACTTGGAGGGGTGACCCAACCCCTGGAAGGCGCGAGACCGCCTGGGCTCAACATGCGCTATGGAAAGCGATGGACGGGCCAACATCGTGAACGGCAAATAGCCGCCGATCTGCACGGCCGAGAGGAAGTGACGCCCTCGTCCATGGCCGCTGCATATCCGGGTGTTCTGCGCCCGCGGGCGTGTATCTCACGAACGGTGTTTCCGGCGGCTGGGTTAGTTCAGGTTGTGCGCTGGGTGATGAACACGAACTCGTGGCCTGGGCGGTCAGGGGCTTCCCTCACGTCCAGCACCCGGTAGCTCTGGGCGGCCAGGCTCGATTCAAGTTCATCGCGGCCGCGGAACCGCAGCGTGGAATCGGAGGTGAGGACCGCGCCGTCGGCCAGGAACGTGTAGGTGTAGCGGAAGCAGACGAACGGGAGGTTCACGGCGGTGACCTCACGGCGCTGCTCGACCGGGCCACTGCCCGCGATGTCGAGGGTGACAGGGCCAGTGTCAGCTGCCCATTCCTCCCATGCACGGCGGCCGGGACGTCGTGTTTCGAACACCAGGTACCCGCGCGGGCGAAGCGCGGTACCGATGGCCTGGAGTGCCTGCGCCCAGTCCGCATCGGTGAGGAAGACCTGGGCCACATTCCCAGTCATCACCGCAAGATCAGCGCCGGCCGCCGGTACCCCCGCGGGATCAGCGTGGACCCAGGTGACCTGGGCATTCCTATCTTTTGACTTCGCCACTTCAAGGGAGGCCGCCGCTGGGTCGGCTGCTACGACGGCCCGGCCGGTGCCGGCGAGCAGGATTGCCAGGCATCCCGTCCCGCAGCCAGCATCCAGCACGCGGTGCGCACCTAGCTCGTCCGCGATGCTGATGTAGGCGGGCAGGTCATCGCGCGGCCCGTCGAAGGCGTCGTAGAGCGGCGCGAGGCGAGGGTGGGCAAAGATCGCATCAGGCACTGTGCGACCGTATCCACCGGCCAAGCTCCCCAGCGACAGGATTTCCGCCGCAGTCAGGCCAGGCTCTTCCTGCGGAGCGCCGCCGGCTGGCCCCGACTGCGGCGCACATCGCCGCGGATCGGTGCGGGCAGAGCCGGGTCTGGCCAATTGGTGCTGCTGGTACCGAGTGGTTCTTCTGCCCGGCGTCCAGACGGGCGTATATGCGGGCTCGGACGTGCCGCCCGGCTGGCAGGGCTTATTGCAGGTCGATGACCCGGCCTGGGGCCGCGATGCTGATACGGCCGTCGTAGGCTGAAGCGGCGGCTGCGTGCGCTTGCTGGTGGCTGGTGCCCGGCCATAGGTGGGTCAGAATGAGCCGCCCGGCGCCGGCCCGCGCGGCGTGCCGGCCCGCGTCGGCGGCGCTGGACAGGTAAGGCAGGGAGTCTTCCGGGACCCGCTCAGGGTAGGTCGCCTCGGCCAGCAGCAGGTCCGCGCCGCGCGCCAGTTCCCTCACCGCTTCGGCTGGGCCGCTGTCACCGGTGCAGGCCAGCACCCTGCCGCCCGCGGCCAGCCGTATGCCCGCGTTGGGCAGCCAGTGCGGGAGCAGCCAGGTCCCGGCGCGGAACGGCCCGATTTCCAGGCTCGCGCCAGCGGCGAAGACGTGCACCTCATAGGCGCCCGCCAGGGTCTGGGGACGGTCCAGGGCCAGCACCGCGTCAAGCGCGCCGGCCGGTGCGTACACCGGCAGTGGCGGCAACGGATCATCTCGCAGAGCCCGGGCCCGCAGCAGGGGGTTCAGATCGGCGCAATGGTCGGGATGTCCGTGGCTGACGAAACCGCGTCGACCTCATCTGCGGCCAACCGTTGCAGCAACTGCGGCACCGTCGCGTACCCGGGATCGATAAGCAGCCGGAAACCATCGTGCTCGACCAGGTAGCCACCGCACGCCCCGGCTCCGGCCACGCACCACACCCGCCCAGAACAGTCAGCCGCACCCGCACCCGCACACGCTAACCCGCCCAGGACATCCCTCGTGCGCTCTGGCCGGATCCGCTCGCGGAAGCGCCTGTCAGACCGCGCCAGCGGCCCGCGCTGCCGATCTTCCCGCGCTGATTACGGTGCATCACCAATGGTCTCCGGCCTGGACGCGAAGAACCGCCTTACCTGGGTGCCGATCACAGTCCCTGGCTTGCCATTAAGGCCGCGCCAGAAAGGGTTCATCTGGGTATGGGGCCGCCGTGACTGCGTCAACATTCCGGCAAGATCATTGGCGATCGGCTCTACAAGCTGGGTGGTGAGCCGCCTGAGGAGGAGGGCGAGATCAGGGTGCGGGCCGCCGCCCTGGCCTTGGTGCTCACTGGCGTGCTCGGCGAAGGGACGGCAAGGGAGGAACTGGCCGGGTCCCACGCCGGCGTGCTTTGATCTGCCGACCGGCCCAGGCGCCCACGGTGCGGGTGGACCTGGCCGGCCCGGCTTGCGCGCAGGTGCCGGTCACCGAGCCCGCCGAACCGCACATGCGAGGCGAGGTGCTGCTGGACGCAGTGACCCAGGGCCTGTGCGGTGGTGGCTCCCTGGCGGGCATCACATCCTTGCTGCTGGCGCGGGGCCTGCCCGAGGTGGTGGCGGCGCTGGAGCGGGGGAAGTGCTGCCCTCCGGCAGTCCTGTCACCACCCACCTGGCCGCGATATGCCAGGCCTGTGGGATGGGTATTGGCGATGGCCGCACGGCCCGCGCGGAGCAGGCGCCCCCTCCCAGCGCTGGGACAATCCGCTCGCCAACCGCCACGCGGAGGACGGCCCCTGGGGAGTTGCCCCGGCTACCGCGATCCTGCCCGAGATCGGCGATGCCCGGTTCGCGGTCACCGGGGTACGCCTCTGGATCGCGAGGCGGTGGTGACCCTGCTGGCGTGGGGGCAGCAGAAGGCCTTCGACGAGGAACACAACAGCCGGCCGCCGCGGTCTTGGTGGGCGTTCGACAGCACCGGCCGCTGGCACATCGGCAGGCTCCATCGCGAACTGGAATGGAACCGGCCACAACGATGTGCACCTGGAACGACCGTTACTGACCTTTCGCGCCCGGAAGGTCCGCCCGCGCCGCCTGCCACCGCCCGGGTCCCCCTTGGTCACCGCCGTAACGCTCGCCGCGCCCGGGCCTGCACCCACATCCAGGCACCGGCTCCGCACACGAGTACGCCGCTGGCCACGGCGGCCGCGTCCGGAAGGCGCAATACCACGCGACCGGAGCACTACCCGGCCATCCCGGCCGCTCCAGTCACAGCCCCTTACGAACTTTCAGGCCTGATTGAGTCACCTGGAACCGCTTAGTCTCAACGGCTTTCCTGAGGTCACTGGGAGGCGTCCAATCGGCGCAGATCGGGCTGCTCTGTACGCCCCAGATCTGTGGGGCTTCGCTGTGCCGATCAGGGCTATTGCGGGCCGGGTGTTGCTGGGCCCGGCGCTCGTTCGGTGACAGAGGCTGCTGTGCGCAGCGCGAGTTGGGCGGCGGCGATCAGTTCGTACGCGGCCTGGGGGTCAGCGATGCCGATCAGCGCGGGTGGGGTGGTCGTCGCGGCAGGCCACAGGAGAGACTTCCAGCCAGCTGAGCGTCCCTGCTTGCTGAGGTCTGCCAGGTCGGTGAAGAGGGCCTGCCAGCGGGCGGCTGGCGGCAGGAGCTGCCCGAGCGGGGCCAGGACGGTCACCGGCTGGCCGCCGAGCTGCCAGGACGCGATCAGCCGCCGGTCGGTGATCAGGTACATGGACCGCCGGATCCGCATCCGCCGGTGGATGAGCCGGCCAGCCGCCGGGTACAGGCCACCCGCGGCGGCGAAGGGCACCAGGACAACAAGGAACGCACCGGACCCGCCGGTCACGGCCAGAGCGCCCATCAGGCTCACGCAGATCAGCCACACCAGGCCGAAGGCGGACAAGTACATGTCTTGCGCGCCGAACCACCAGGGCACCTGCATGGGGCGGCCCGTCCACAGCACCCGCTCGCCGGGCTCAAGGGCAACACCGGCTGGCAGCGGGGCGGTGACCAGCCCAGCGGGCGCGGGGACGGGTACGGCCAAGCCATTGAGCATCCGCTGGCGGGCTGCGACGGCGATCTGCTGCGCCTGGAGGGCGTCGGCGACTGACCGCAAATCCGGGACGCTGCTTTGACCAAGTGACGAGAACGGCCCGCTCCCCAACGTCCCCGCCAGCATCCGGCGCATCACCGGGCCGCTGCTCGCCCGCAGCACGAGGTCCTGGCTGCCGTCCCGGTGGCGCCGGAGGGCCGGCTCGCTGATCTGATCGAGGTAGGCCGACCAACTGCGGCGGGTGCGNNCCACCCCCACCCGCCAGTCGGTGATCTGATAGACCGTCTGGCGGCTCTGCCGGGGCCAGATCATCACCCGGTAGGCCAGCATCACGGCCACCTGGATAACCGCTCCCGCCACGATGATCACCATGAACGCCCGGAGGAGTACGGGCAGGCTGTGCCACTGGCTCGAGCTGATCACGGCTACTACCGCCAGCGCTGCCAGCTCATACAGCGATACGCCAACGTCTGCCAGTCTCACGCGCACCCGGCTGGGCTGCCCAGTCCACAGCATCCGCTCGCCCGGCAGCAGTCCCTCCGCCACCATCCCTCCCAGCCCGGACCCTCACCAGCGACAGGAAATACTGCCGTACACACGGCGAATACGGAAGAGAGCCGCGATCCAGCGCCAGGACGGTCTGACCACCCGGTCGCGCTCTGCCACGAGCGGCGGTCGAAGCCGTGTGCACACTCCCGCCGATCTGCACGCCATGCTGGGTCGGCTTGACGCTCCGGGAAGTGCTCCAGAATGGCTGTTCGGCGCGCCCGGTCGGCTGCGCCCGATCCCCGCCGCGCTGCCGCATCCATGGCTGCCGGCCTGGGATGCTGGCGCGGTGGTGCCTCCTTCACCGGCCCAGCGGACCGTAGAAGACCAGCCCGTTTCCCTTGTGGTCGTAGACCACAGCACGGCGTTCGTGTGCGTCGTTGTACGGTCCTTTCACGACACCACCGCCGTTGGCCTCAACAGCCTGCGCAGCGGCGTCAACATCGGTGGTCTTGATGCCGATGACGACCCGCCCGGGCATAGGGTGATCTACCGCGGTCGCCAGCGCGATGGTGACTGACCCGCCGTCGAGGGCCGCGAAGTGGGCTCCGTCGCGGAACTTCAGCGGCATCCCGAGGGTCTCGGTGTAAAACCGGATCGATTCATCCAGGTCGTCAGTCGACAAGACGACCATCCGTACGTCGTATTCGCTCAACGGTGCCTCCTAATAAGAGTCGATCTTAAGGAGCGTGAGCCAGTACCGGGCGCCGGCACCACGGTAGTGGTGATCACCCCGGCCAGCCGCCGTGGCCGCCTACGGTATGCGGCAATTGTTCCAACCTGCTTGGGTTTCTCAGCGTCGGACTACCACGCGCTTCGAACAGGCGCTCAACCACGGCCAGAGACTCGTCTACTGGTCTGCCGAACGCGCCACCCGACGATGTTCGCCGCTTCGCCCATTTGTGTGAGACGTCACCGCGGTTCAGCCGCTTGAGCTGGCCTCTCGATCACCAGATAGCCGCGCTCCTTGCTGCGCATGCGACTGTAGGCTAGCGAGAGAGCCCGAGTCGACTTGGACGTGCCTGGCCGTCAACACAGAACCGGTGTACCGGGTCGACCAAACGAGTCCGACCGATCGCGTCACACCGTCGCACCGATTCGGCGTTATGCGGGTGATAGCAGTTCATGAACTGGCATGGCGGTGACTTATATAATCGCCTGTCCTGGGCGCCTTGGCATGGGCGGATCGCTGGGGTTGGATGGTGGCCGCCGTGGCGCCGGGCGCTGCGGATCGCCGGGTACGCCGCGGTAGTGCGATAGCCGCTGGTGCTGTCGTTCTGCCAGGTCCGGCCGGACTCAATTGCCGCGACGTTCGGCCCTGGCCGTGCTGGGCCTGGACCTGCAGCGTTGGCCTGTGAGCGGTGAGGGAAGGAACCTGCGGTGCCTGGAAGGTGAGGCTCGCAGCGAACACGGGGATGGGCTGGCGTCGTGGGCGGAGTGCACTGGCCGTGGCCGGGCGGCGGGGCATGAGCGCGGTGGGCTGCGGTTCGCGTTCTACGGCCGGGTGTCCACCGAGGATCATCAGGATCCGGTGACGTCGCTGGCGCGGCAGCGGGGGCAGGCCGGTTCGCTGGTGGCCGGGGATGGGCGGATCGTGGCCTGCTTCTTCGACGTCGGGCAGAGCCGGATGCTGGCGTGGGCGCGCCGCCCGCAGGCTGCGGCGCTGGCCGCCGCGCTCGCCGGCCCGGATCGCGGGTGGGACGCGATTTGTGGTCGGGGAGTATGAGCGGGCCTTTTACGGCGGCCAGTACGCCTCGATGGCACCGTTGTTGGAGCATTACGGCGTGCAGTTGTGGATGCCGGAGGT
>DPMS01000088.1 GCA_003541285.1 Actinomycetota bacterium | reverse complement strand
GGCTCGCAGATCGGCGGCGTGTTCTTGTGGATGTTCGGCTACGAGGACACCGGGACCTGGGCCGCCCTGGGCCGCACCCTGCCGGCGCCGGGGCGGCCGCCCACCTCCGCGGGAGGCACACCGTGATCCCGTGGTGGGGGCTGGCGGTGCTGATCCTCGGCGCGAACTTCGCCCTATGGGGGTCGGTGGGGCTGTGCCGCCAGTCCGGGATCGTGATCAGGCGGCTCCGCCAGCGGCGGTCAGCCCGGCGGCTGGCGCTGGCCNNGGCCGGGCCGGGCGGCGAGGCGCGGGCGGGCACTGTGGCCGGGCCGGGCGGCGAGGCCGGCCAGCTGGCTGCCGTCGCCGGCGGGGGCGCGAACCTCCCCGCCCGCCGGGAGCCGCTGACCGTGAACGACGTCGCCGTCCTCATCCCGGCACACAACGAGGCAGTCGTGATCGGGGACAGCCTCAAGGCCATCATGGCCCTGGTACCGCGCCAGAACGTGCACGTGGTCTCGGACGGGTCCACCGACGACACGGTCAGGATCGCCCGCAAGGCCGGCGCGAAGGTGATCAAAACCAAGGCCAACGTCGGCAAGGCGGGCGCCCTGCAGGAGGCCATCGCGCGCTTCAAGCTGATCAAGCGGTTCCCGGTCGTGATGCTGCTCGACGCTGACACCCGGGTCCAGCCGGGCTATTTCGCCGCCGGGCTGCCGATGTTCGATGATCCGCGCGTGGCCGCCGTAGCGGGCTGTGTCAAAACCGCCCCCGGGCGCTCCCTCACGTTCACCGGGAACGTGCTGGTGGGCCACCGGCAGCGGATCTATGCGATCGGGCAGCGGGTGCTGAAGTTCGGCCAGACCTGGCTGCACACCAACGCCACCCACATCGTGCCCGGGTTCGCCAGCATGTACCGCACCGAGGTGCTGCCGCACATCGACATGAACCCGCCGGGCCTGGTGATCGAGGACTTCAACATGACGTTCGAGGTCTACCAGAAGCGGCTGGGCAAGGTCGGCTTCTCGCTCGCGGCCGTGGCCGTCACCCAGGACCCCGACAACGTCCGTGACTATGTCCGCCAGACCAAGCGCTGGGCCATCGGCCTGTGGCAGACCGTACGGCGCCACCCGCCCCGGGCGAACCTGTTCACCGGCATGCTGGCGCTGCTGCTGCTGGAACTGGTCACCTCCAGCCTGCTGTTGCTGCTGCTTCCGCTGCTGATGGTGGTGCTGGTCGTCCCGGACCTGGTAAGCGGCGCGCTGTCGTGGCCCGGCTTCGGTGAGGCCCACGCGATCGTCGCGTCCCACCTGACGCTGTCCGGCGTGTTCTTCGGGATCCTGGTGCCCGACTTCACGCTGACCTGCGTCGCAGCGGTGGTGGAGCGGCAGCCGCGGCTGCTGCTGCTCGGCCTGTTCTTCCCGCTGCTGCGCCTGCTTGACGCGGCGATCGGACTGTACGCGGTGCCGGTTGCCTGGCTGTCCGCTTCCAGCGGGCGCTGGAAGAGCCCGGCGCGGCGGGCAGCGCCGGCCAGCCCGGGCCGGCCCGCTCCCGGCCGGGCCGGTCCCGGCCGCCCCGCTCCGGCATTCGCAGGAGAAGGTCCTCATGCATCTGCATGAGGACAACCTGGCGCCGGGCAGGCAGAGTCAGCCCGTGACCCCCTTGCGCCTGCTGCTCGTCGATGACCACCTGATGGTCACCGAGGCTCTCGCATCGCGCCTGTCATCGGCTCCTGACCTGTGGGTAGCCGGCCGCTCCACCACGGCCGAGCCCAACCTCCTCGACATCGTCCGTGGGCTGCGGCCCGATGTGATCACCATCGAGGTCGAGCCGCTCGGCGCCGCGATCGGGGAGTTCCTGGAGCGCCTGGTCGCGGTGCGGCCGGAAGCGCGGGTGGTGGTGCTCAGCGCCGACCACGACCAGGCGCACGCGGTCGAGGCCGCGCGCGCGGGGGTGTCGGCCTGGGTTGCCAAGGAGCAGGGCGCCGCCGAGCTCGAGACGGTGCTGCGGGGTGTGGCCAGGGGCGAGTCCTGGTTCCCGCCGGCCATGCTCGGCGCGATCATGCGCGAACTGCGCGCCGACGTGAGCCGGGCCCGCCAGCAGGAGGACTCACTGGACGTGCTCAGCCCGCGGGAGAAAGACGTGCTGGTGGCCATGATGGACGGCGCCCGCGGCCGCCAGATCGCCCACGACCTGAGCATCTCGACCGATACCGTGCGGACCCATATCCGCAACATCTTCGCCAAGCTCGACGTGCACAGCCGCCTGGAGGCGGTGCGGGTGGCGAGGGCGGCCGGGCTGCGCCCGCCGGAGCCTTCCCGGTGACCCGGCGGGGCGGCGGGGCCCACCCAGGCCCGGCGTGGGCCGCGTCATGACCGGGGCCGGGTGCCCGCTGCGGGTGGCGACCATCATCACCCGGCTGGAGGGCGGGGCCGGGGTGCTGGCACTCCGGGGAGCCAAGGCCCTGGATCCGGCCGCGTTCGCGGTCACGATCATCACCGGGAGCGGTGACCGCCTGCTCGGCGAGGCCGCGGCGGCAGGGCTGGAAGTCGTGCTGGAACCGTCCCTGCGCACACCTATCGACCCGCGGGCCGACCGGACCGCGTTGCGGCGCCTGGGCACGCTGCTGGGTGGGCGGGATTTCGGCATCGTGCACACACACACGGCGAAAGCGGGGGCGCTGGGCCGCCTCGCCGCCCACCGGGCCGGGGTGGGCAGGATCATTCACACCTACCACGGCTTTCCCTTCCACGAGTTCCAGTCGCCGGCCCGGCGGGGCGCGTACGTGGCGATCGAGCGGCGGCTGGGCAGGATCACCGATCTGGCGCTCTGCGTAGGGACGGGCGTGGCGGCCGAGGCGGTACGGCGCAGGCTGGTGCCGCCGCAGCGGATCCGGACCATCGGGGTGGCCGTCGAGGGAGCCGGCAGCGGCACTCCCGGCAGCGGCCTGCCAGCCCGCGGCCCGGCCGCCCGCTCCCGCGCCCGGCG
>DPMS01000768.1 GCA_003541285.1 Actinomycetota bacterium | reverse complement strand
GTCGACGACATCGTCCTGTTCAATCCGCTGGGCCGCGAGCAACTGGACCAGATCATCAAACTCAAGCCGCTACTGAACAGCGAGTGAAAGCAGTTCCCAGCAGAAAGAACAACCATGATGCCTGATGCCAGCGACTTCACCGAACTCGCCGAGCGCTACATCGCAGCGTGGAACGAGCCCGACCCGGCCGCCCGCCGCAAGGCCGTGACCGAAATCTGGAGCGCCAGCGCGCGCTCATGCACCTCGGGCGCGGAATACAACGGCCACGCGGCCATCGAAACCCGCGTCGCAGAAGCCCACGACAAGTGGGTAGGTCAAGGAGGCTACCTCTTCCGCTCACGCAGAGCTGCCGAAGGCCACCACGGCGGTGTCCGGATCCACTGGGAAATGGTCCCCGCCGCCGGCGGTGCAGCCGCATCGGCAGGGGTCCAATTCCTCATCCTGGACGACGAGGACCAGGTCCGCTACGACTACCAGTTCATCGACAAGTGAAGCCGCCGCCGTTGACAGCACTCATCGTCGGCGGGCTCCACCAGGGCCACTAGACACCAGATACCGGACCCACCCGCCCGCTGGAAGACGGCTGCCGGCACTCAGATCCAGGCGATCTGTGCGCCCGGACCCTCACACTTGGCCAGGCTGCTTGCCCGCACGGATTCGGCGCTCGGGAGCGGTCGCTGACCATGGGCTCGTGTCCCATGAGACGTCGCCTGGTGACCTGGTGTGATGCTCGTGGCGGTCTTACGGTGAGGTTCCCGTCATTTGCTGGGGCCTCTGCTGGCCCAGCATCGGGGTCTCAGCCTGAGTCCCCGGAGGTGCCCGATGCCCACCACAACCCCGTCCGCCGCCCTCGTCCCGCTAGCGCCAGTGTTCACCAACTCCGAGCGGCTCGCATTAGCCGGGTTCCTCGCCGGGTACAGCGGCCTGACGCGTCAGGCCTACGAGCTGGACTTGCGCAGTCCGCCAGCTGGTGCCAGCAGCACCAGCTGCGGCGGCGCCCGCCGCGCCGACATCGAGTTCTTCGCCCGGGACCTGGAAGCCCGCGGCCGGGCCCGGGCCACCATCACCCGCCGGCTATGCACGATCGCCGGGTTCTACCGCTACGCCGTCGAAGAAGAACTCCTCGATCACTCGCCTGCCGCGCACGTGCGGCGGCCGCGCCTGGACTATGAGTCCCATGCCACTGGCCTTGACCGTAACGAGCTCGGCGCCCTGCTGGTCGCGGCTGGTCTTGGCCCGCCGGCGGAGCATGCGCTGATCTCGCTGCTCGCCCTCAACGGGCTGCGGGTGTCCGAAGCTACCGGTGCCGACATCGAAGCACTTGGCATCGAGCGCGGCCACCGGACGCTGGTAGTCACGCGTAAGGGCGGCAAGGTGGTCACCATCCCGCTGCCCCCGCGCACCGCCCGGGCTATCTACCTGGCCATCGGCGAGCGGGCCGAAGGACCGATCTTCCTGGCCGCCGATGGCCGCCGGCTGGACCGCCACGGCGCGGGCGGATCGTGCGCCGCGCCGCCCGCCGGGCCGGGATCACCAAGCCGGTCGGGCCGCACACGCTGCGGCATGCGTTCATCACCACTGCCCTGGACGCTGGGGTCCCGCTGCGGGATGTTCAGGAGGCCGCCTCCCACGCCGACCCGCGTACGACGATGCGCCATTACGGGCCCGGACCTCACTAGACGGTGTAGATTTTCGGGCCTGCCAGGTCGGGGACCAAGCCGGACGGCTCGCCGAGCGCCAGCCCGGCCATCCGCTCGGCGACCTCGGTGGCGTCGACTGGCTGGAACCGGGAGCCGGTCGGGGCCGGGATCACCGGAAGTCTTGCCAGCGCCCTGGCCACCATCAGGATCAGGTCGTGGAACTGGGTGGCACGCAGCGTGGTCCAGCCGATGCCGGAACGCTCGACGACCCGCTCGGTGGCGGGCTTCATGCCGAAGTAGCCGGACAACGCCCGGTCGATGGCGCTGGCCTGCGGGATCCGGTTCGCGCCGACGACGGAGATAACCACGATGTGCCGCGCGTCCTTGGCCGCGCTGACCAGCGTGCGGGTCTTCTGCTCGTCGCCCTTGCTGCTGCCTGCGCAGTGCACGACGACCTCGGCACCTCGCACGGCAGCCTCGATGCCCTCACCGGTGCTGAGGTCACCGGCCGAGTAGCGGATACCGTCGGCGGTTTCCCTGCGGTGGCGGCTGAGGACGGTGACGCCGGCGCCGGCGCCGCGCAGCCGCTGCGCCACGGGCCGCCCGAGCGTACCGGTACCGCCCGTGACCAGGATCGATGTCGTCGCGACATCTCCCTTCACCGGGAGGACGAAACGGAGCTGGGATACCGGCTACATGGGCACCGTCCTCGCCACCCGGCCATCCGGCCGGACCCTCGCCCCTGCTGATCGCGGGCTCGCGCTGGCAATGCTCTCCGTCACATTCGTTATCCGTTCAGCTCACCATGCCAGACGGTAGTCGGGGATATGCGCCCCACCTGGGAACTCGGGTGCCGGTGCATCCCAACGCCCGTCGGCGTCCGGGTTCACAAGGTAGTGCCGGCGCTGGTGGGCCTGGCCGGCAGCCGCTCGGACGGGACTTCGGCGAGTGCGGTTCGCGGCTTGGCGCTCACGTGTTCCAGAACCACCAGGACGAGGCAGCCCGGGCACCCCTGACCGTCGTCGGAGCCTGCGGGGTCACCAAGGTCTCCGGCGATCCGCGCAGTGGCCCGACCGTCAGCATGGCTGTCGAGGCCGGCCTTGAAGTGGTCGCTCGGGCGCTGGCGGGGCACCGAGACGTGGCCAACGACGCCGATCGTGCCCCCTGCTGAGTTTGTGCGGCTTCCACCCATGTGCTCCGCGAGGTTAGAGTTCGGGGCATGCGGCTGGGTGCAACGTCGCCGATGATCTGGATCGATGACGAAAACGAGGCCGTGAACTGGCTGTGGTATTGCAGTCCGGCATATGGGGACGAGGATTACGTGCCCGCGGCGCGCGCCCGCCCGGCCGGTGACGCGTCGGCGGCGGCACAGTGGCGTGCATGGCAGGAGCAACTGTGGGTGGGTGTGCGGCCCGGCCCCTCCCGGGTTCGTCTCGGCGCCGTTTCCTCTTGGGGTGAGGACCCGCCTCAGTTCGTGTCCATGTCTCGCTGGCCAGCGCTGCAAGCATATTGCCAGGCAGCCTGGCCAACATTTCCCGAATGGTTCGGCGAGGCACGGCTCAAAATGATCTCGCCGGCCATGGCCGCGCACCTGCACCGTGCCGTCGACCAGGCTGTCCAGGTGATGGGTCCTGATCAGCGGGTGCGGCTGCAGATCGTGGCGCTCACCGTGGAGCGTGCCTTGATCGAGGAGCCGGGCCGGGCAGTCATAGCCGCGGGCTTCCTGCGCAGCGAAGACCACTTCGGCCGGTGGCTGAACCAGTTCGTCGCCCGAAGCCCCTCCTGAAAGCGGGGGTGGTAATACCCGGAAATTGGCGCACAGCACATACGACAGAATCGGCAATGGATCCGGCATCAGGTCACGCCTGAGATCGGATCGCGCTCAGTGACTGGGCATGGCCGGCCCTGAATGCGCAAGTAGCCGCCGATATGCACGCTAGTGGTGATCGGCCG
>DPMS01000503.1 GCA_003541285.1 Actinomycetota bacterium | reverse complement strand
GGCGCGGGCCGGGCTGCCGCTGGACTTGCTGGGGGCCGACCGGCGGGCCGGCCGCGCCACCGCCGGTTTCATATCCGGTTACGAGGGCTCCCCGCTGGGGGGATACGACCTGGAACTGAGCCGCAGCCAGCGGCTGCTCGACGCTCTCGGCATCGTCTTCCGGCCTGGCGTGAACGAGGAACTTGCCGCCACCGCTGTCCAGGGCTCGCAGCTCGCCTCCGCGTCGCCGGATAAGACAGTCGACGGCGTGATCGGGATCTGGTACGGCAAGTCGCCGGGGCTGGACCGGGCCACGGATGCGCTGCGGCACAGCAACCTGATGGGCACCCATGCCAGCGGCGGGGCACTGGCCCTGGTCGGCGACGACCCGGCCGCCAAGTCCTCCACCGTCCCGGGCGCCTCCGAACTGCTGCTCGCCGACCTCGGCATGCCCACCTTGTACCCGGCCGACCCGCAGGAGGCCCTCGACTTCGGGCTGCACGCGGTCGCGATGTCCCGCGCCAGCGGGCTGTGGGTGGCGATGAAGATCGCCACGAATGTCGCCGACGGCTCCGGCACCGTGCAGGTGCATCCGGACCGGGTGGTCCCGGTTGTGCCGGAGCATGCGGTGGCGCACCAGGTCACCGCGACGATGCTGCAGCCCGTGCTGGGCGAGCTGGAACGCAGCCGCGACGGGGCCCGGCTGGCGGCCGCGCGCGAGTATGCCGCGGTGAATGGCCTCAACCGGGTAGTGGCCGGCGGCAAGGACGACCGGGTGGGGATCGTGGCGGCCGGCAAGACCTTCCTCGACCTCCGGCAGGCCCTGCGCATCCTGGGGTTCGACGACGCCGAGCTCGCCCGGCGCGGCGTGCGCCTGCTCCACCTCGGCATGATCCACCCCCTGGAACCGTCCGCCGTCACCGGCTTCGCCGCGGGCCTGGCCGAAATCGTGGTGGTCGAGGAGAAGCGGCCCTTCATCGAGAGCGCGCTCAAGGACCTGCTGTACGGGCGGCCGGCAGCGCCCGCCGTCAGCGGCAAGCGCCACCCCGACGGCACACCGCTGCTGCCGCCCGGCGGCGAACTGGACCCCGACACGATCGCGGCGGCACTGGCCGCCCGGCTCGGCGCGATCGGCGGGTTCCCGTCCGTGGACCACTGGCTGTCCGCCAGCAGCCCGCCGCGGCAGCACATCGAGCTGCCGCTGCTGCCCCGCACCCCGTATTTCTGCTCCGGCTGCCCGCACAACAGCTCGACCAAGGTGCCTGACGGCTCACTTGTCGGGGCCGGCATCGGCTGCCATGCGATCGTGGCGCTGATGGACCCGGGCAGTGTCGGGACCGTGACCGGGCTGACCCAGATGGGCGGTGAAGGCGCCCAGTGGATCGGCATGGAGCCATTCGTCGGGCAGCGCCACCTGCTCCAGAACCTCGGTGACGGGACCTTCCACCACTCCGGGAGTCTCGCCATCCGGGCGGCGGTGGCCGCGGGGGCGGCCATCACCTACAAGCTGCTCTACAACTCGGCTGTCGCGATGACCGGCGGCCAGCAGCCCGCCGGGAAGATGGCCGTTCCCGAGCTCGCCCGGGAGCTGATGGCCGAAGGTGTCAAGCGGGTCATCGTCACCACCGGCCAGCCGCGGCGGTACCGGCGCGCGGGACTGCCCCGGGGCGTCGAGGTCTGGCCCCGGGACCGGCTGATCGAGGCACAGGAGACGCTGGCCAAGGTGCCCGGTGTCACCGTGCTGGTGCACGACCAGGAATGCGCCACCGAACTGCGCCGCAAGCGCAAGCGCGGCCTGGCCCCGGACCCGGCCATGCGGGTGATGATCAACGAGCGGGTCTGCGAGGGATGCGGGGACTGCGGGCAGAAGTCCAACTGCCTGTCCGTCCAGCCGGTGGTCACCGAGTTCGGCCGCAAGACCCAGATCGACCAGTCCTCGTGCAACAAGGACTACTCCTGCCTGGACGGCGACTGTCCCTCGTTCCTGACCGTCATCGGTGGCCGGGGCAAGGCCCGGCGGCGGCTCGCGCCACCGCTGGAGCCCGCCGGCCTGCCGGAACCCGCGCCGACGACCGCGCCCGGGCCCCACACCACCCGGATCACCGGGATCGGCGGGTCGGGCGTCGTCACCTTGTCCCAGGTCCTGAGCATGGCCGCGACCATGGCGGGGCGGCACGTCCGCGCACTCGACCAGACGGGGCTGGCCCAGAAGGGCGGCGCCGTGGTATCCGACGTCAAGATCGCCGACGGCCCGCACGAGCAGGCGAGCAAGGCCGCGGCCGGGGAGTGCGACCTGTACCTGGGCTGCGACCTCCTGGTCGCCGCAGACGCCAGGTACCTCGCCGCGGCCGATCCCGCCCGCACCGTGGCGGTCGTGTCCACCGCGGAGGTGCCGACCGGGAAGATGGTCATCGACACCGGGACCTCGTTTCCCGACACCGCGCAGATCCTCCGCCGCATCCGGGAAGCGACCAGGGCAACCGACGCCGTCTTCCTCAACGCGCGTGAGCTCGCTGAGGTCCTCCTCGGCGACGACCAGTTCGCCAACATGCTGCTCACCGGCGCCGCCTACCAGACCGGCGCCCTCCCGGTACCAGCCGATGCCATCGAGGAGGCGATCCGGCTCAACGGGGTCAAAGCGGAGGCGAACCTGCAGGCGTTCCGCCGCGGCCGCCAGGCTGTGGCCAGGCCCGCCGACCTCGCCGCCACCGTGGCCGATCTGCGGGGCAGCACGCCCGGGGCGGGGCCTGCGATGACCGATGAGGCCCGGGCACTGGCCGGCATCGTGCAGGCCGAGCCGGGGTCGGAGCTGGCCCGCCTGGCCGGGATCCGGGTGGCGGACCTGGTGGCCTATCAGGACGCTGCATATGCGCGCACGTACGCCGAGACCGTCGAGAAGGTCCGCCGGGCCGAGGCCCTCCAGGCCGGCCACAGCACGGAGCTGGCCGAAGCGGTGGCCCGTTCGCTGCACACGCTGATGGCCTACAAGGACGAGTACGAGGTGGCCCGGCTGTCCCTCGATCCGGCCGCCGAGACCGCGGTGAGGGCGCAGTTCGGTGCGGGGGCGAAGATCTCCTACCGGCTGCACCCGCCGGTGTTCCGGGCGCTGGGACTACGGCACAAGATCGAGCTCGGCCCCTGGTTCAAGCCGGTATTCCGGCTGCTCGCCGCGATGCGGCGGCTGCGCGGTACCCGGCTCGACGTGTTCGGCTACGCGACGGTGCGCCGGATAGAACGCGAACTCATCGCCGAATACCGGCAGGTGATCGAGCAGCTGATCACGGTGCTGCGGCCCGGGAATCACGCACTGGCGGTGGAGATCGCGGCACTGCCCGGCCTCGTCCGCGGATACGAGGGCGTCAAGCTCGCCGCCGTGGCCCGCTACCGGGAACGGCTGGGCGAGCTGACCGGGAAGCTGGAACAGGAGCAGACAGCCAGCCACACCTGACAGCTCAGCCGGGTGCCTCTGGCAGGGTAGAGGTATGGCGACTGGTCCTGCACACCGAAACGTGATCATCGAGCGCATCGCGAACGGCCGGTTCACCGTCACCAACGCCCGAGGCGGGCAGATCACCTTCGGGAGTGGGGACGACGCCGGCTTCACCCCGACGGAATTGCTGCTGGCCGCCATCGGCGGTTGCACGGCCATTGATGTGGACATCCTGACGTCACGCCGCGCTGAACCGGAAACGTTCGAGGTGCTCGTCGACGCGGACAAGGTACGCGACGCGGGGGGTAATCATCTCACCGGCATCGAGGTAACGTTCCGGATCGTGTTTCCACGCACCGGCCAGGGCGATGAGGCCCAGGCACTGCTGCCGGACGTGGTGAAGAAATCGCACGACCGGCTTTGCACAGTTGGCCGCACGGTCGAGATCGGCACGCCCATCGCAACCCGGATCGGGTAAGGCGGGCCGTCTACGCGCGCTGGAGGGCAGGGGCCTGGTCGAGGGTAAGGCGCACCCCGGCACCGCCGTCTGTACCCGGCGACGCTGACCGCCCAGGGCCGCAAGGTCCTGGCTGCGTGCGACGAGGCGGTAGACGCCGTCGAGCGGGAGATGCTCGCCGGCCTGGACCCACAGCAGACTGCCACCCTGCGGGAAGGGCTGCTCATGGCGGTGCGGGGGCTACGCTCGCTGCCACAGTGTGGCTGAGCTGGGCCTCCACCGCATCCGGCCGTGGGATACGTGTCGCAGCGGTGGAGGTAGGCCACGGATGTACATACCCGGGTCAATGCCCGCTGCCGCAGAACGCGGGCCTTACGGGCGGTCTTGCGCGGTATGGCCCGGCGGGTGGCACCGGCCGGGTTAGGTTGAATGCCGTGATCGGTCGTTTCCGGGCTCACTGGCGCCGGCCGCCGCTACTGGCGACTGTCTGCGCAGTGACGGCCAGCGCGGTGACGGCCAGCGCAGTGACGGCCAGCGCGATCGCGGGCTGCACGCCGGCTGGCCGGCCCGTGGCGCTGCCCAGCCGGACACATGCTGTGCCCGTCACCGGCGCTCCGTCCCACCCGCCTGCTTCCCCCCGCGGGACGGCGCCGGCCAGCGTCGTGCCAGCGGTCCGGGGCGGTCCGGCGCGTCTGGCCGGTCAGCTCACCACCGCCGAGAGGGTGCTTGGCGAAGGCAATGTCTCCCCGGCGGCCATGGTCACGCAGGCGCTGATCGTCCAGTTGGCCTGCCTGCGGCTGGCGGCGCACCCCGGCTGGGCCAGCGTGGCGGCCGCGAAGGTGGCGCCGGCGCAGCGCGCCGCTGCCGCCGCCGACATCGCGGCCACGACGGACCTGGTCGCGCTGACGCCGCCGGCGGCCAGGCTGCCCCCCTGGCGGATCATCGCAGCCCAGACCCCGGCGCGGCTGCAAGCCGACTACCAGGCCGCACAGGCCGCCACCGGGGTCGGGTGGTCCTACCTGGCAGCGATCAACTTCGTAGAAACCGATTTCGGCCGCATCATCGGCCCCAGCAGCGCGGGCGCGCAAGGGCCCATGCAGTTCCTCCCGTCCACCTGGGCGATCTACGGCCATGGCGACATCCACCGCCCCAGGAACGCGATCCTTGCCGCCGCCCGGTTCCTGCGCGCCCACGGCGCACCCGGCAACATCAGCTCCGCCGTGTACGCATACAACCCCAGCTGGCTGTATGTCGACGCGGTACTGCGCTACGCCCGCCGGCTGCGCGCCGACCGGCACGCCTTCGCCAGCTACTACAGCCGCCAGGTGATCTACCGCCTGGGCAGAGGGTGGGTCCTGCTGCGATCCGGCTACGGGATCAACCCCGCCATCCGGGTCATCCGGCTGGATCCATGACCCACTCCCCACGCAGCTGAAAGTTCCTGCGCGCCGCAGGTGCCGGCCTGCCACCTGTGCGCGGAGACGAACCGCCGGGCAGCGTTCGGCTTACTGCTGCCTGGCGCGCTGCGCTGAGAGCAGCGGTATGGCCGCGATTGCGGGCAGCCCGGTGCCGCTGGCGGGCGCGGAACATCTGCCCGGGAGCGGTGCGCATGACTTCGCGGGCCAGTTCCGCCGGGATTACAGCTTGGCAGCGCTCGCTGGCGCCGGTGCGGTGCTCATCGCCCACACATCGTATGCCGACGACGGCGCGGGACACATGACCGCACCTGTCTTTGTCTCCTGAGCTGGGAGAGGAGGACCTTGGACTCTGCCAGACGCCCGCACCAGGCCCGAGGCTTGGGAATCTAGGCGTAAACCGGACGGCCCGGTCGAGGGGTCATTCTGCTTATGAGCAAGAGGGATGGGAATTCAGCACATGCGTAACTCGCGGATCGCCGTTCTTGCGGTCGCGGTAATGGCCTTAGCCACCGCTTGCGGAAGTGGGCACATAGGCCAATCACCGGCCGTGACAGCCACGCCTGCGGCGAGGACCCTGGCGAATTTCGTCGGTAAGGGGCTGGCGACCGCGCTGGATGACGCGCAGGCTGACGGCTTCTCCAACCTCGCGAGCCACGATGCGAGCGGGCGGGCGCGTATCCAGATTCTTGACCGTGACTGGAAGGTCTGCTTCCAGACGCCTGCGGCTGGTACCACTGTCAGCACCGGCAGCAAGGTCGACTTCGGTGTGGTCAAACTTGACGAGACGTGCCCGGCCACCGACCAGGGCGCCCAGTCACCCTCCCCGGTATCAGAGGGCCAGGCGATGCCGGATCTCATCGGCAAGAGCCTGAACGTGGCCGTCGGCTCACTGCCGTCCAGCACGAGCATCACCTTCAAGGACATCAGCGGCCAGGATCGTGTGATCATCATCCAGAGCAACTGGAAGGTCTGCTCGCAGGACCCCAAGTCCGGCGCACAGTTCAACGGCCAGCCCGTCACCTTCGGCGTGGTGAAGTTCGGGGAGGCCTGCCCCTAACGGCGGCGCGAGACGGCGACGGTGTGGCCGGGCACGGTTCATCCGGCCGGGCCGGTGGCCAGGATCACCGTCGCCGTGTGCGCCTGGCCGGCCTGGTCGGTCCAGCCGACGGTGACTTTGTCACCGGGGTGCTGGGTCACCAGCGCGTCCTGCACGCCGGAGGACGAGGTGATGGGATGCCCACCGAGCGAGGTGATCACATCTCCGGCCGCCAGGCCGGCCCGGGCCGCGGGCGAGCCCGCCTGCACCCCGGCGACTGCCGCACCGGAAACCGGGCTGTCTGACTGCAGCCCCACGCCCAGGAAGGCGGTGGCGCCGATGTGCACGGTGGCTGATGACTTCCCGGCCCTGATCTGGCCGGCGACCGAGTCCGCCTGGCCGGAGGGGACGGCATAGGCCCGCGTCTGGGTCAGCCCGGATTTCACCCGATATCTGGTCGACCCGGCGGTGTTCATGCCGATCACCTGCCCGGCGGTGTTGACGAGCGGGCCGCCGGAGTAGCCCTGCCTGATCCCCACGTTGCTGCGGATCAGCCCGGTCAGCTGCTCAGCGTTCCCGGACGGCCCGTCAGTCGCGGCGATCGACTGGTGCAGGCTGGTGACCTGCCCGGTGGCGACCGCCGGGGTGCCGCCCCTGCCGTCGGCATTGCCGAGGGCGACCACCTTGTCCCCCACCCTGACATCGGAGGAGTCACCCAGGGCCACGGTGGCCAGGCCGGACGCGTTCTGCAGCCGCAGCACGGCAATGTCCCGCTCCTCGTCGTAACCGACCACGACCGCCCGGTAAGTGCGGCCGTTTCCGACATCCCTGGCCGTGATCGAGGTCGCCCCCTCGATCACGTGGTTGTTGGTCAGCACGATCCCGGAGGGGGTCAGCACCATCCCGGTGCCGGCGGACGTGGCCCGCTGATACCCGAGCGTGGAGGTGATGTCCACCAGGGCCGGGTTCACCCTGGCAGCGATCTGTTCGGCGGTCAGGGCGCCGGGTGCAGCCGGGCGCACCGCGACCAGCGAGCCCACCGTGGCTGCGAGCGCGAGCACGCCAGCGGCAGCGCCAAGGGCCAGCCGCCGGCGGCGGCGAGGCGATGGGCCACGCGGCGCCTCCCCCGCACCGCCGGGACCCGGCGGGCCACCCGGTCCCTCACCGGATGGCTGTGGCAGGTATGGTCCCCCCTGAACGGGCCGATACCCGATGCTCATGGCCCCGCGCCCCCTCGTAACGCAGCCCCTTGCCTGTCCCCTACTGCCATCATCCGACCAGAACCTGGGCACCGGTTCGGGAAGGGCTGCACGGGCGCTGAATGTGCCGGGCTATCCCTGCGCCGGGTGGCCGCGGGTCAGGGTGATCACGTAGCCGGATAGGAGGATCGGCACAAGCCCTACGTGGGCGGGGACCTGGCCCAGCCCCAGCCCCCGCCCACGCTGTCAAACCGGAAGGCGTCGCCGGGGCGTTACCGTCAACGTGGCTGGTGTTGCGAGGATCGATGTGTGGTGTTCAGGTGGGGCGTGGGCCGAGGCACGGGTGGTCGGGGTCGATGGCCCGCATGACGCGGCGGCCGATACTGGTCAGCTGCCGGATCTGGGCCTTGGTCAGCGCGCCGAAGACATAGCCGCGGACGGCCTCGACATGTCCCGGTGCGGTGTCGACGACCTTGGTCCAGCCATCGCCGGTGAGGATGGCCAGGGTGTAGCGGCCGTCGCTGGGGTCAGGAGTGCGGCGTACCCAGCCGCGTTTCTCCAGCCGGCGCCATCCGTCCTACAGCGGGATCGCGCTCGTGCTCGCCGGGATCGCCCCCTGGCATGTGATGATGTGCGGAGCCTGGTGGCCGTCGCGATCCTGGGCGGGGCAGGCCTGGCGGTGCGTATCCGCGCCGAGGAGCGGCAGCTGACCCAGGCGCTGGGCACCGAGTACCAGCACTTCGCGGGTGGCCGCAAGCGGCTCGTGCCCGGGGTGTGGTGAAGGCTGGGTAGCCTGCTGCCCATGGACCAGTCGGCGGACACCAACGCGGCCATCTGGCAGTCCGGGGAGGTCGTTCAGACCTGGACGGCGGAAACGGAGCAGCGCGAGCGCGGCCAGGTGGCGCAGCGGCGGCTGATGGCCGTCCTGCTCCCCTTCGGCGAGCAGGAGGCATTCACGTTCCTGGATCTAGGAGCGGGGACCGGGGCTGCGTCGCGCGCGATCCTCAGCCGGTACCCGCGCAGCACTGCCATACTCGCTGACTTCTCATCCGGGATGATGAGCGCGGGCGAGCAGGCGATGCAGCCGTTCGCGGGACGCTACCAGTACGTCGAGTTCGACATGTCGGCCAGCGGGTGGCCCGCGGCGATCCCGGCGGCGCTCGATGCGGTGGTGACCTCTTTGTGCGTTCACCATCTGCCCGATGACCGCAAGCAGGGCCTGTTCACTGAGATCTTCGAGCACCTCGTCCCTGGCGGCTGGTACCTGAACTACGACCCGGTGCGCGCGGAGGATCCCGTGGTCGAAGCCGCCTGGCAGCGGGCGAATGACCATGACGACCCGGAAGCGGCGAGCAAGCGGCTGAATCGCACGCCCCAGGAGCAGGCCCGCTGGGACAATCACGTGCGCTACATGATCCCTCTCCGCCAGCAGCTGGACTACCTGCGGTCAGCTGGATTCCACGGCATCGATGTCTACTGGAAGCACCTGGAGAACGTCATCTATGGCGGGTACCGCCCCGGCTGAGGGGTGAACAGCACGGCGCTCAGCCCCCGGGTTCGAAGCCCAGTGTCACGAGGTATTCCAGCGCGCCGACGTAC
>DPMS01000460.1 GCA_003541285.1 Actinomycetota bacterium | reverse complement strand
CAATGCCACTCAGCCTAAGTTGATCACGCGAGTATGAGCTGGCGGTGGTTGACCAGGCTGATCGTTGCGGGTCCGGGGTGGCGGGTGCCGTGGTCACCGGGTCGTTT
The DNA here is from genome assembly GCA_003541285.1 of Actinomycetota bacterium. GTDB lineage: Bacteria > Actinomycetota > Actinomycetes > Streptosporangiales > Streptosporangiaceae > UBA9676. Next base: position 2,526 of record DPMS01000460.1, on the reverse strand, counting down.
GACCCGGTAGGAGTTGTGGCGGGCTCGCTTGACGACCCTCGGGTAGGTCCGGTGCCGCCGCCTGGGGTTGAGGTGCTTGTTGCGGGTGATGTCGGCCATGACCGTTGCGAGGATGCGTTCTTGCTGCTCAGGGGGGAAAGGCCGCCGGGTCGGCGGCCCGGCGGCGCACGATGCGGACGGTGCGCTTGAACTTGACCCGGTCCGGGTCGATGCCCGCTTCGGCGGCGGCCCGGCAGATCAGGGCCGATAGGGCGTAATGGGTGAGCAGGTACCCATAGATTTCCTGGCGGACCATGTCCGGGCTCTTGGACCGCAGCACTTTCCCGGGGCCGCGCAGGTGGTCTTGAGCTGCTTGTTCCCGGTCTCGTGTTCCCACCGCTGGGCGTACGCCTCCGCGAGCAGCGGCGCTGGGGCTGCCGTCATCCCGGTAATCGTGGTGACCAGGGCGATCACCTCGCCCTTGCCGTCACCTTCACGGTCAGGGACCTCATACTCGACCACCCGGACGTAGCGGGCCTGGTCCTCGTCCAGGTCCTCCCCGGCGCGGGCCGTCTCCATGAGCACCTGCCGGGGCCTTGCCGCGGATCTTCGGGTTCACCAGCACCGATGAATAGGACCCGCCGGGCAGCAGTTCCAGGACCGGCAGCGTCAGGTCAGCCTTGACCCGCCACAGCAGCTGTGCGCCGGAATCGGCTGCCGTGCACCAGTCCGCCCGGTTAAAGAAGTTCCGGCCGGCGATCAGCAGCCAGTCCTCGTCCAGCCTGCGGTAGAGCTTGCGGGCCAGCGACTGCTCCCCGGCGCCCTTGCCCGCGACACCGCCCATCGCCGCGTCCGCCACCACATGCGAAGCACACTCGCTGACCGTCACCACCTGCACCTTCGGGAACGCCCGCCTGCCTGCGTCATCAGCCCCGGTGCCAGCGAACCCGAACGCGGCGCATTCTCCGGCGTGTCAGGGGCGCCCCAATTCGAACCCGTCCATCGCCATGAGCCGCCACGGTCCCAGGAACGCCCCAGCGGTCAGCTCCCCCGCCACCGGAGCCGCCACCCCGGCGAACAGCTCTTTCATGGGCTCATACCCCAGCCGCTGGCGGGCCTGGGTGATCCCGCCCGAGCCCGGCACGCTCCACGAATCATCCCAGCAGCCCCACGCCGTCAGCGTCTCCGTCAGCCGGGACGCGACCTCCCCATAGTCCGCGGAAAGAGCCAGCGCCATGACGAAATAGACCATCACGTGCGGCGGGAGCTTCCCATCCGGCCGCCTCGCCTGCTTCCCGGCCGCAGCGACCGCGTCATCGACCGCATCCCGCGGCACGAACGCGGCCAGCACCCCCAGCGACACCCAGTCCGTCAGCCGGCCGCCCGCAGTCACCACGCCATTGTCTGCCATAAGCCGCGATCATGCCGGCCACCAGCCAGAACACCCCGCAGCGANNGGCAGGCGGCAGCCACCGTTTCTGGATCCGGTTCATCTGCGCCCAGGTCAGGTTCCGGCCCTTCTGGCTGCGGCGCCGCAGCGCCTTGAGCCAGCGGCTGGTGAGCTGGGTGCGGAAGGCCGCTACTGCCTGGCTGTTGCCGGGCACGGCGTAATAGTTCACGTGCCCGCGCACTACGCTGGCCAGCCAGCGGCCTTGTACCGGAATGGGCAGATACCGGCGTCGCTGCAACTGGAGGGAAACCTCCTTGAGCTTGGCCCGCATCCGTTTCGAGATCGTGATCCGCTTGACCCAGAACCGCCCGCTCCTGGACGTCGCGCAGATGTGCGTAAAGCCCAGGAAATCGGACGTCTCCGGTTTTCCCTCGCCCCGGACCGCCCGGTCGTGAGCGGCGAACCGCCCGAACTCGATCAGCCGGGTCTTGTCAGGGTGCAGTTCCAGGCCGAACCTGGCGAACCGCTCGCGCAGCCCGGCCAGGAACTCCTCGGCGTCCTCCCGGTACTCGAACCCGACGATGAAGTCGTCGGCCGCACGATGATCACATCGCCGCGCGCGTCGCGCTTCCTCCACCAGTCGGCCCACAGGTCCAGGACGTAGTCGGGTCGCCCCGGGGAATCTCACCCCGAGGCTCCCACGGAACGGAACATGACAGTCTCCCGTCATTCCGCTCTTCTCATCCAGTCCACCGGTACGCGCGCATCCATGCCCAGTGCGCGAACAACTCGGGCTCTCTTTCGGTGAGCCCACGCCACCAGGCCTTGAACCGTTTCCATGTGCGCAGTCGCTTGTACTTCTTACGAGCCCACCGCATCAAGTAGGTGTTGATGCGTTCCAGAAGGCGGTACATCTCGGACCTGTTGAACTTGCCGTAGTAGTTCATCCAACCGCGGACGATCGGATTGATCCAGTTGGCCAGCTCTCGCAGATCCATGGAAGTGCGCCTGTGGATGCGCCATCGACGCAGTTCCCGACTCTTGCTCTTCAGCGCCACAGGGCTCATCGCGGGCTGGAACGAGGTAAAGATGTTTCCCGTTTTTCCCGACTTTGATTCCCTCGGACGGAACGCATACCCCAGGAACGTAAACGAGAT
>DPMS01000239.1 GCA_003541285.1 Actinomycetota bacterium | reverse complement strand
TGGCGCTGGTGCCTGTACGTGAACCTGATCTTCGCGGCCATCACCCTCACCGGCGCGCTGACACTGCTGCACCGCCAGCCCGCGCCGGGAAGGCCCAGGCTGGACCTGCCCGGCGCGGCACTGGTCGCCGGCGGCATGTTCTGCATCGTCTACGGCTTCTCCAACGCCGCCCTGCACAGCTGGCACACCCCCTCGACCTGGGGCTTCCTCGCCGCCGGGGTGGTCTTGCTGGCCGGGTTCGCGTGGCGGCAGGCACACGCGCCTGAGCCGCTGCTGCCGCCGCGGGTCGTGGCGGACCGCAACCGCGGCGGTGCCTACCTGACCATCCTGATCGCCGCCATCGGCATGTTCGGGATCTTCTTGTTCCTGTCCTACTACCTGCAGCAGACCCTGGGCTTCACGCCAGTGATCACCGGGGTGGCGTTCCTGCCGATGGTCGGCGGGCTGATGGTGTGCTCGGCCGTCTCCAACATCGTGCTGATGCCCCGGACCGGGCCCAGGCCGCTGGCACCAGCCGGGCTGCTGCTCGCCGCCGTCGGACTAGTCCTGCTGACCAGGATCGGCGTGCACTCCAGCTACGCCACCGCTGTCCTGCCCTCGCTGCTGATCATCGGCGCGGGCTTCGGCCTGGTGTTCGCGCCGGTGTTCAACTCCGGCACCTCCGGTGTCGGAGCGCGCGACGCGGGCGTGGCCTCGGCCACTATCAATACCGGGATGCAGCTCGGCGGCTCGATCGGCACCTCCCTGCTCAACACCATCTTCGCCAGCACCGTCGCCGGCTACATAGCCGCCCACCTCAGCCCCGCCACCGTGGTCCACGGCCGTCCTGGCCCGCAGCTGACCGGGCTTGCCGCGATCCACGGCTACACCACCGCCTTCTGGTGGTCCGCCGCCATCCTCACCTTCGGCGCGATCATCGCCCTGACCTTGTTCCGCAACGGACCGCTGACCCAGTCGGCCGACCCGGCACACGCTACCGAGACACCCAGCGCCACCAGCTAAGACCCCGGCCCCCGGTCCGCCCTGCCCTGAACGGAGCACGACCCCAGGCCCCCACTGGCCAGACACAGCCGCCGGCCCCGGGCCAGGGCGCGAGCGTCCTGCCCCGGCTATGAGAGGAAGCAGTTTGTCTACGACAGCCGAGCAGTCGAGGGAAGTGCGGAACTTCCAAGGCGAGAGCATCGAGGTCATCTAGCGGACGGCGAAGCCCATCGAGGAGTCTGCGGGGCTTCACGCCGTCCTTGCCCCGGGCGCGACGGTGAAGGACGGCATCTGCTACGACCGCGACGTCGCTGTCGCGCTCCGCGACGGCACGACCATCTACACCGACGTGTATCGCCCGGAGGGGGCGACCGGCGTGCCAGCGATCGTCGCCTGGAGTCCGTACGGGAAGCGCGCCGGCTACGCCGGGATGTACTTCATGCTGGGTGTGCCGGAGGGGACGAACTCGGAGATGACGAAGTTCGAGGGCCCCGATCCCTCGTACTGGTGCCACTACGGGTATGCGGTCATCAACCCCGACGCGCGGGGCGCTGGCAACTCCGAGGGCGACGAGTCGGTGTCCGGGTCGGGCGAAGGCCGCGATGGCAGCGATCTGATCGAGTGGGTCGCAGCGCAGGAGTGCAGCAACGGGAAGGTTGGCCTGGCAGGCGACTCGTGGCTCGCCGTGAGTCAGTGGTTCACCGCGGCGCAGCAGCCGCCGCACCTGGCCTGCATCGCGCCGTGGGAGGGCTTCGTCGATGTCTATCAGTCCTTCGCCCGCCCGGGTGGCATCATGCAGACCGGTCTGATGGGATTCATCGCCGGCTTCATCGGCTACGGACCCGGTCGCGTGGAGGACATCGTCGCCATGGCCGAGGAGCATCCGGTCATGGATGCCTATTGGGAGGACAAGGTGGCGCGACTTGAACGCATCGACGTACCGGCCTATGTCACCGCCGGCTGGAACACGGCACTCCATTCACGGGGCTCGATCGATGGGTTCCGCGGGATCGCGTCGACCCACAAGTGGCTGGTCGCCCATCGCGAGTTCGAGTGGCCGTACTTCTACACCCCCGAGAACCTGGAGGACCTGCGACGCTTCTTCGACCGCTACCTCAAGGGCATCAGGAACGGCTGGGAGCTGACACCCAGGGTGCGCATCGACGTGATGGACGCGGACGACTCCGACCACGCCTCGAAGCGTGCCGAAGCGGAGTTCCCGCTGGCCCGGACGCATTACCAGGAGTTCTTCCTCGATGCCGAGGCCAAGAGCTTTTCGCGGGCCGGTGGCGGAGGAATCCTTCGCCGGCTATGAGGCCGTGGCGGGCGAGGTGGCCTTCGAGATGACCTTTGACCAGGAGACGGAGCTGACCGGCTTCATGAAACTCCGGCTATGGGTCGAAGCCCGTGGCGCCGATGACATGGATCTGATCGTGACCGTCCAGAAGGCCGACGCCGAAGGCAACGTCGTGCCGACGCTGTCCACGGCCGGGCCGCATCCGGGTGTGTCGGGGGTGCTCCGGGCCTCCCGTCGGGAACTCGACGAGGATCGGTCCGCGGCGTACCAGCCGGTGCACACGCACCGCCGCGAGCAGCTTCTCGATGACGGGCAGGTCGTCCCGCTCGAGATCGCGATCGACCCATCGAGCAGGATCTGGCACGCCGGCGAACGACTCCGGCTCCTCGTGTCCGGACACACCGAGGATCCGGCCGGCTTCGGCGCAGCCAACGCCATGGACTTGCGCAACCGCGGAGAGCACGTCATCCACACCGGTGGGAGGTTCGACTCGCACCTTCTGGTACCGGTCATCCCAAGCCGCCGGACCGTCGGCGACGACCGGTCGCAGGAAGAAGCCCGCGCCCGCTTCGTCGAGCAACAGATCGGGAGCGAGCAGGCGGCGGAGACATGATGAGCGGCGCAGCGGAGGAGCTCCCGCGGAGCAGAGCAGGAGCCGTCAGCAGACTCAGGCTTCCTCGGTGTCGCCCGCGGGGTCCTGGGTGTCGTGGTGGCCCATCTGCGCGGCGGTGAACGCGTACGGGCTGTTCTTGTCCCGCATGACGACATTGGGGCCGGCGACACCAACGGCGGCGAAGATCACGGTATAGACGATCGCCGCGGCCCACTCGGCCCTGGCCAGTCGGCGGTCGGCTTGCACGGCCTTGATGTAGGTGATGCCGATCGGCACGTGCAGCAGCGCGGAGGCCAGGAAGCCGGGGCTGTACTTGTCCCCGGCGAGGCGGGGGAAGATAGCCCCGTGCCCGACCGCCTGCATCATGCCGAACAGTACCGGGGACAGGCCCAGCCACCTGACCTTGGGGAACAGGATCGGGGCGATGTAGTACGGGTAGGCGAACGCGGTGTTGACGCATAGTGCCGAGTTGGTGTTGAGCACGTAGTTACGCGGGCTGTCGCTGTGGAACAGCCCGTGGTTGAACTGGCCTGGGAACCAGCCCGGATCCTGGTATTCCTCGTACTGGTGGACCAGCAGGGCGCCGAAGTTCACCGCCGACAGCGTCTGCGGCTTGCTCATCCGGCCCGCCGCCAGCGCGGTCGCCCCGCCCAGCGCCATGGCCAGCACCCCGCCGACCCGGGGCCACTGCTTGCGGTAGCCCTCCAGCGAGAACCGGCCGAACCGCCCTTTCTGCTTGGCATCGTCGTACGGCTTCGCCGGGACGAAGATGTCTGCCGGTTCGCTCATTGCTCCTCCTGGCGTATCGCTGTCTGCTCGTTACGGGTGGATGGTGGTGTGGATGAGCCGCCGGTACTTCTCGAAGCGGGACAGTTCTTCGCTGGTGAAGGGGTAGGGGAATCGCGGTCGGACAGCAGGATGAAGGTGCCTACCGGCAGGGCGATGACCGTCCAGGCGATCAGGTAACCGATGGCGATCCACCAGTCGATGCCGGTGACGAGGTGCTGGTGGTAGATCTCGATGATGTACCAGACGCTGAGGATCAGCCACACCAGGCTGGTGGCCAGACCCGGGTTGTAGGGGGCTTTCATCGCGGAGGTGGCGACGCCGCCGTGGATCACCAGCTCCATCAGGTTGAACAGGATCGGGGCCAAGCCGAGCCAGATCAGGTGCGGGAAGAAGATCGGCAGCGCGTAGAAGGGTACGCGGCGACGACATTCGCGAATACCGAGTTGGCCTGGTTGAGAATGTACCGGTCAGACGGCCCGCCCGCGCGGCCCAGCCGGGTCGCGATCTTGGGGAACATCACCCGGTTCATCATGGACGGGAACCCGCCGGGCCAGCCGTACTCCTCGAACTCGTGCAGGCACAGCACGGCGAAGCTGAGCAGCAAGATCTCCTGCAACGTGCCGAGGTTGACCAGGACGCCGCAGGCCAGCACGGCGATGGCCACGCCGATCCCGACGTTGCCTGCGGGTCGGCATAGTCGGCGGCCCGCGCGCTGACACTCGGTGGCCACCGCCCGGGCAGCAGGCCGCGGCGGGACAGTGCGACGACCTGGTGCTGTTGCTCAGCGGCCACCAACCGCACGATCTGGCCGCCGATCCGCCCGCTGGCGCCGGTCACCGCGATGCGCAACACGCTCTCCTGCCGGCTGGGGCACAAGACCTTGATAGGTGCATGAGACCAGAATGCCCTGAACTGCGTCCGTGTCCAGGCACACCAACCGACTAGCTCATCGACGCAATTAGGCGGTGTTGCGCGCCGTGGCCCAAGGCCATGCTGCCTGGCCGTGGAACATCCCTGCCGAATACTTGCCTCTAGCCGCCATAGATCGTTCC
>DPMS01000915.1 GCA_003541285.1 Actinomycetota bacterium | reverse complement strand
GGCCATGTGGTTGGGGACGATATCCACTACCACCCCCAGCCCGTGCCGGCGCAGCGTGGCCACCATGGCCCGGAACCCGGCCTCCCCGCCCAGGTCGGTGGAGATGCGGGAGTGGTCGACCACGTCGTATCCGTGCTGTGAGCCGGGTACCGCCTGCAGGATCGGCGACAGGTAGACGTGGGTCACACCGAGCGCCGCCAGGTAGTCGGCGATTCCCGCGGCCTGCGCGAACCCGAAGCCGGCCCGCAGTTGCAGCCGGTAGGTGGAGACCGGCGTGCGCGCGGCCGGGTGGGGCGGGCCGTGCGNNAGCAGCAGGAACGAGTCGTCGCGGATGCGCTCGCCGCGCAGGCCGGGCTCGCCGATCGCGTCACCGTTCAGGAACACGGACAGCGACTTGGCGAAACCCGCCTCCCAGTCGCCGTCGGTCATCTCCTCGCCGGCCGGGGTGAACCAGGCGATGTCCCCCAGTTGCTGGCGCAGGCCACGGATGGCCTGCCCGCGGAAGAACCGGCGCCGCCGGAATACCGCGTGGTCAGCACGCAGCAGGATGAGCCGCCGGACGAAGTCAGGCAGCGGTCCGGTGGCCGNNGCAGGTGACGAAGTTGACCGAGGCCACCGGGCGCCTGCCGTCATCCTGGTACAGGTCGCTGGAGCCGGTCAGCCGGGAGGCGAATTCAGGCAGGGTGGCCGGCTGGCCGCGCCAGAAGTCGCGGACGGTGTCGCGGTATTTCCCGTTCCATTCCGACCACAGCGGCGGGAAGTTCCCGACGTGGTACCCGCCCTCGCCGACGTCCCAGGGCTCGGCGATGAGCTTCACCTGCGACACCACCGGGTCCTGCTGGACCAGATCGAAGAACGCTGACAGCCGGTCCACTTCATGGAACTGGCGGGCGAGAGCCGCGGCAAGATCGAACCGGAACCCGTCCACATGCATCTCAAGCACCCAGTACCGCAGCGAGTCNNGCGGTGTGGTTGTAGACGACGTCGAGTATCACTTCCATGCCCGCCTCGTGCAGGGCGCGGACCATGGACTTGAACTCCTGCACCTGCTGGCCGCGGTCGCCGCCGGCCGAGTAGGCGTGGTGCGGCGCGAAGAAGCCGATGGAGTTATATCCCCAGTAGTTCGTCAGGCCCAGCTGGGTCAGCACGTCCTCGGCGACGAACTGGTGCACGGGCATCAGTTCGACGGCAGTGACGCCCAGTGCCTGCAGGTGACCGGTGACCGCGGGGTGGGCCAGGCCGCGGAAGGTCCCCCGCTCATCCTCCGGCAACTCGGGATGCAGCTTGGTGAGCCCCCGCACGTGTGCTTCGTAGATCACGGTCTCGTGGTAGGGCGTCCGGGGCGGCCGGTCGGTCCCCCAGTCGAAGTATGGATTCACCACGACCGACCGCGGCACGTACGGCGCGGAGTCCGCATCGTTGCGGTCGTCCGGATGGCCGAACGGGTAGGAGAACACCGCCGGATCCCAGCGGATGTCTCCCTCGATCGCCTTCGCGTAGGGATCGAGCAGCAGCTTGGCCGGGTTGCAGCGATGCCCGGATGCGGGGTGGTAAGGCCCGTGGACGCGGTACCCATAGCGCTGGCCGGGGAGGATCCCGGGCAGGTAACCGTGCCAGACGAATGCGTCGGTCTCGCGCAGGCCCACCCGGGTCTCGGTGCCGTCCTCGTCGAACAGGCACAGTTCGACGTGCTCCGCCACCTCGGAGAACAGGGCGAAGTTCGCCCCGGCGCCGTCATAGGTAGCCCCGAGCGGATAGGCATGCCCTGGCCAGATGCGTATGTCCGCTGCCACTTCCCGTCCTGTCCTGCGCTCAGTAGGCGACCTGAGGCTTCCCCCTACTGTGAAGATCACACCGCATGCCGCCTACGGAGGACAACATGGATCTGGAGCGCTGGCTCGGCGAGGCCGTCCACGCGATCGGGGACTGGTCGGCCGGCTTCGGCCCGAGCCAGCCGCACCCATCGCTGGAAGTCAGCGATGAGGCGTTCGCCGCCGCGTTCGCGGAGTTCGCGCGGCGGATGACGGATAACTACCCGTTCTTCCATCCGCGGTACGCGGGCCAGATGCTCAAGCCCCCGCATCCGGTGGCGGTGACCGGGTACCTCGCCGCCATGCTGATCAACCCAAACAACCACGCACTGGACGGCGGGCCCGCCACCGCCGCGATGGAACGCGAGGCCGTGGCGCAACTCGCCGCGATGTTCGGCCTGCCCACCCATCTCGGCCATCTCACCAGCAGCGGGACGATAGCCAACCTGGAAGCGCTGTTCGTGGCCCGCGAGCTTCATCCCGGCCGGGGCATCGCCTACAGCAGCGAGGCCCACTACACGCACAGCCGCATGTGCGGGGTGCTGGGCGTCGAGGGACATGCCGTGCCCGCGGACTCCGCGGGGCGCATCCACCTCGGCGCGCTGGAAGACCTGCTGCGGACCGGCCGCGTGGGCACGGTCGTCCTCACCGCCGGGACCACCAGCCTGGGTGCGGTGGACCCCGTCGACGAGGCGCTGGCCCTGCGGGACAGATACGGGGTCCGGATCCACGTGGACGCCGCCTACGGGGGCTTCTTCACCCTGCTGGCCGGCGCGGCCGGCCGCGAGGGCCTGCCGGCGGCGCCCTGGCGCGCCATCGCCGAGTGCGACTCGGTGGTGGTGGACCCGCACAAGCACGGGCTGCAGCCATACGGCTGTGGCGCGGTGCTGTTCCGCGACCCGGGTGTGGGGCGCTTCTACCTGCATGATTCGCCCTACACCTACTTCACGTCCACGGACCTGCATCTGGGGGAGATCAGCCTGGAGTGCTCCCGGGCAGGTGCGTCAGCGGCCGCGCTCTGGCTCACCTTCCGCCTGCTGCCACCCACCCCCGGCGGGCTGGGCCAGGTGCTGGCGGCCGGCCGCCGGGCGGCCCTGGACTGGTCGGATCTGATAGAGACATCGGAGGTCCTGGCTCTCTACCAGCGTCCCGAACTGGACATCGTCAGCTACTTCCCGGGCGCCGGGCCGGGCGCCACCCTGTCCGGCATCGACCAGGCCTCGGAGCGCGTGCTGCGGGCGGGCATGACCGAACCAGACCTGGTCTATCTCAGCACCCTGCGGGCGGGTGCGGAAGCCTTCCGTGCCCGTCATCCGGGGGTTGCCGCCGACGCGGCCGGGGCGAGGATCCTGCGCAGCGTACTGATGAAGCCGGAGCACGAGCAGTATGTGCCGCACCTGCACGCCCGGGTTGAGGAACTTGCCCGGCCCCGGTGATCTGTTCCGCCCGCTCGCTCGCGGTCCGGACCTGGCCCGGCCCGGTGGATCCGTTCTGCCCGCAATGTCAGCCGGGTGGGGGCTTGCAGCTGAAGGCCTCGCCGGGGCTGAGCACCTGCGGCTCGCCCCGGATGGTGACCTCCAGCGGTTCGCCCTCGTCAACCAGGTAAAGCTCCTCCTCGTGGGTGAGCCTCACCCGGATCTGGCGGTCACAGAACCGCAGCGAGAATGCGAGTCCGTCCCATTGGCACGGCAGGCAGGGCACGAATGACAGCCGCCCGCTGAAATCACGGACCCCGCCGAAACCGAACACCAGCGATGACCACACGCCGGCGGCAGAGGCGATGTGCACCCCGTCGGAGGCGTTGCCAGCGACGTTGCCCAGGTCCATCAGCAGCGCGTAGTCGAAATATTCGAGGGCCTGATGCTCCATGCCGATCTCCGCGGCAATAATGCTCTGCACGCATGCCGACAAGGACGAATCGCCGGTAGTGAGCCGGTCGTAGTACTCGAAGTTGCGGCGCTTCTGCTCGTGGGAGAACTCGTTGCCGAGCAGGAACATCGCCAGCACGATGTCGGACTGCTTGAGGACCTGATGCCGGTAGATCACCAGTGGGTGGTAGTGCAGCAGCAGGGGGAATTTCTCCGGCGGGGTGCTGTCGAGGTCCCACTCCTCCCGGTCCAGGAACGTCCCGTCCTGCGGGTGGATGCCACGCTCTTCGTCGAACGGCACGTGCATGGCCGCCGCCGCCCGTTCCCACGACTCGGCCTCATCGGGGCGCAGTGCTACCTGGTGCACCAGCGCTATGTAGTCCTGCGGCCGTTCCTCGCGCAGCCGGCGGACAGTAGCGGCGGCGAAGATGAGATTCAGCCGTGCCATGAGGTTGGTGTAGGTGTTGTCGTTGACCACGGTGGTGTACTCGTCGGGCCCGGTCACCCCGTGGATGTGGAATCTGCCGTCCTCGCCGTAGAACCCGAGATCTTCCCACAGCCGGGCGGTCTCGACGAGGATCTCAGCGCCGATCTCGCCCAGGATCCCCACGTCACCCCGGACGTTCACATAACGCCTGATCGCATAGGCGATATCGGCGTTGATGTGGTACTGCGCGGTGCCTGCCTGGACGCTGGCTGACGCCTCCTCACCGTTGATGGTCCGCCACGGGAACAGCGCGCCCCGCTGGCTCAGATCGCGGGCGCGCTCCCGGGCACGGCCGAGCATGCTGTGCCGGAAGCGCAGCAGATTACGGGCGATCCTCGGCTGTGTGTAGGACAGGAACGGCAGCACGTAGATCTCGGTGTCCCAGAAATAGTGCCCCTCGTAGGCCTGCCCGGTCAGCCCCTTGGCGGGAATGCCGGACCCTTCGGCCCGCCATGACGCCTGCGCGACCTGGAACAGATTCCACCGGATCGCCTGCTGGTGCCGCACCGGATTGTGCCGGGACTGCACGCGGACATCCGCGTGATCCCAGAACCTGTCCAGGTGCTCGCGCTGGCTGGTCAGCAGCACCTGGAAGCCGTCGCGAACCGTCCGGTCCAGCGTCCGGCGGCACCGGTCGATGAGCTCGGGCACCCCCACGCTGCGGGAGGTCTGGTAGGCCGCGTACTTGGTGATCCGGATCGGCGCCCCGGGCTCCGCCATCGCGGTGATGACGACCTCGCCCGTGTCCTGGCTGACCGACCCTTCAGCCTGGTAGGGGCATACGGTATCGATCATGTGGTCGACTCCGACACCAAGTGTCATCTTGCTGTTGGTCGTCTGGTACCCCAGCAGGATGCGCTGCCCGGCCAGGTCGGTCACCCGCGCGTTGAGCACCCGGTCTGGCAGCACGGTGGCGAGCCGGGGGTCACGGGGATGCCACTCGGGCGTGTGGTTCGGCGGGTGGGCATCCTGGCGGTTGAGCACCAGCGAGGAGATCGCGATCGGTGCGGGATGGTCCAGCAGCGTTGCCTCGTAGGTCATCGCGACGACATGCCGGTGCTCCAGCGAGACGAGGCGGCAGGAGCGGACCCGGACATGTTTCCCGGCGGCGGTGGACCAGACAAATTCACGTATCAGCGTGCCTGCCTGCATGTCCAGGACCCGCTCATAGTCACGTATCCGCGCCGTCGCCAGGAACAGCGGCTCGTCATCGACATACAGCTTGATGATCGTCGCATCCGGCACGCTGACGATCGTCTGGCCGTTCCTGGCCAGCCCGTTGGCCTCTTCCGGGTGCATGATCGGCCATATTTCGTGGAAGCCGTTGACGAACGTCCCCGGGGAGAGCGCGGGCCGGCCCTCCTCGAGGCTGCCACGGACGCCGACGTAACCATTGCCCAGGGAGAACGCGGTCTCGGCGCGGTCGACATATTCATCCGAGTACCTGCCCTCCACCAGCCGCCACTGGTCGGGCGGGAACAGGTGTTCCGGCGGCAGCACGACTTTGCGCTTGAGCATGCTCCGACGGTAACCCGCGGATGGCGCGCCGCGATGACGTGCTGCCGTGGCTGGGTCACTTGGGGACTTTTGTCACCGTCCTGCCATCCTTCGGTCCTTGCCCGGTGGCCATTGCGGAAAAGGACCATGAATGGCAGCGCTGTGTCCCAGGGCCAGCCTGCTCTCCCGCCGCCGGGAGAATATCCGGCAGGGGAGGGGAGGGATCTCGGTGACCCCACCAGCCTGGCCAGGCCCGACCCCTGATCAGCTTCCGGCCGGGACGGCCGGCGCCCATGGGCGGCAGGCCGGGTGGGCGCTGGTACCGGTCTGGTCGTTCTCGGTGCTCGCGTTCGTCCCGTTCCTGCGGCTCGCAGTCGCGCGCCGGCGGGCACGGGACTGGCTTGTGTTCTGGTGCTACCTCGCCGCGGAAGTCGTGGCACTGGTGCTGTTCGCTGGCGGTTTCACGAGGCTGGGGACCGGGTGGGTCCTGCTGGTCATGGTGGTTGCCACGGTGCATGCGTTCATCGAATTCCGCCCCGGGAGCAGCCTGCCCGCCCCGGCCGGGCAGAACGTCACCGCCAGTTCCGGCCCGCCGCCGGTTCCGGCTGCTTCCGGCCCGCCGCCGGTTCCAGCCCCCTATGGGATGACCAGTGCGGGCGTGGCCGCGGAACTCGCGCACCTGCGTTACGTGGAGCAGTTCCTGGACCGGGTACTGGCTGACAAGGCCATCAGCGCGGCGGCTTACCGCACGCTGGTCGGCCGGGTGGCCGCCCGCCAGGCGCAGCTGACTGCCGTGCCGGCTGCCCCGCCGGCCTGGGCGGTGCCGGCCGCGGGAGTGCCGGCCGCGGTTGTGCCGGCCGCGGGAGTGCCGGCCGCGGGAGTGCCGGCGCCCGTGCCAGCCCCGGTACCGGCACCACCGGGGCCGGCACAACCGGTGCGGGAGCCCAGCGGCCCGGGGCCGGGCCGGCGCTGGCTGCGGGCTGCCCGGAAGACGGTCCGCTCGGACCTGGCCGTGCACGGCCTGGCCTATCTCGGTGTGCTGCTGCTGTTCGCGGGATTGTTCGGCCTGGTGGTGTTCTCGTTCGGCTCGGTAGGCGTGGGGCTGCGGCCGGTCGCGGAAGTGGTGGTGCCCACCGCAGTCCTGGGATCTGCCTGGTTGCTGGCACGCCGGGGGCTAGCCACCCCGGCACGCGCGATGACACTCCTTGGCGGCCTGCTGATCCCGGTTGCCGTGCTGGCGGCCTTCGCCGACGACGCGCCAGTTCCGCCTGACCTCACCGGGATCCCGCTCGTGCTGGCACTGACCACGGCGTCAGCCGTCGTGGCGGCGGCATACGCCGGGTGGTGGCGCTGGCATTCCGGGACCCCGTTGCGGCACCTGGTGGCCCCGGTGCTGTGGCTGGCGGTCGCGATGGCGGCCCTGGGCTTCTCGGATCCCATCCCGGCCGGCCAGGAGATCGTCACACCCCGGCCGGGACAGTACGCGGCGGTGCTGACCGCGATCGCGGTCACGCTGGCCGTGTCGCGGACCCCGATCGGGCGCCGGCTGGCGGCTGTGCTGTTTCCCGCGGCAGCGGCCGGGCTGGGTGTCGCGGTGCTGCTCGAAGGTCTGGCCGCCGGCGCCGCTGGCTGGCCGGCCGTCCCGGTTGCCGTCTCAGGGGCGGCAACCGTGCTTGCGCTCGACCTGGCCGACCGGCATGTCCCGGTGACGCTCCGGGTCGTGCTGCAAGGCGCCATAGCCGGCCTGACGGCCCTTGCCCTGGTACCAGCGCTTGGCACGGGCTGGGCCGGCGCGGTGGCGGCCGTCGCCGGGCTCGCCGTGGCCGAGCGTACGCTGGAGCGTGGCGCTCCCGGGCTGGCGCTGCTCGTCCCGCTCGTGGTCGCTGTCGCCGGGATCGTGCTCAGCGCGGGCACGCCGTGGCCACTGCTGACCGCGAGCGTGGCCGCCTCCGGCTGGGCGCAGGCCCGGCGGCTGTGGCCGGGCCGGTGGCCCTACCCGGCCGGCCTGCTGACCGCGGCCGCTGCCGTTGCCCCGGCGGGCGTGCTGGGGGGACTGCTCGGCGTGCTGCCTGGCGGGGCTGGTTCCGCCGCTGCGGGGCTGCTCCTGCTGGCAGGTGTCATTGCCGTCCTGGTGGCCGGCCGGCCCGCGGACCGGTTCTGGTCGTGGTGGATGCCGGTGGCCGCCGGCCTGGTGCTGGTCACGACGGCCGGCCAGGGCGCGGCGGCCTGGTCCGTCGTTGCGGCGGGGGCGGTCACGGCCGCCATCGTGCTGGCGCCGGCGCCCGCTGCCCTGCGTGTCTGGCTCAGTGGTGTGGCGGCCCTGTGGACCGCCTGGCTGGCGTTCACGGCGGCCAGTGTGCCCATGCAGGTACGGCCGGTCGTGATAGCCGGGGCCGCACTCGCCGCGATCGCGGTGACGGTGTGGCGGCGCGATGTGCCGGGCGCCCATGCCGGCTTGGCCGGGCATGTCGTGGCGGTGGCCTGCTGGCCGGCGGCCGCGGTGGCTGCCGGTTCCCTGGCCGCAGCAGCACCGGTGGCCGTGCTCGGGCTCGCCGTGGCCGGGGCACTTGTCACCACCGCCGGGCAAGAAGCCGGTCACGCCGGTGTCCCCGACCTGCTGGTGCGGTGTGCCCGGCCGATCACGCCGGACGGGCTCCGGGCCGCATACGAGGCCGCGCTCCGCCGGCTGCCGGCCGCGGCCGCGGCTGTCCTGCTGGCCGCGTTCACCGGCAGCGTCCTCGCGCTGGCCGGGTTCGGTGTGCGGTGGCCGTGGTGGCCGGTCGCGATGACCGCCCTCGGCGCCGGCTATGTCCTGCTGGGACGTGCGCTGGCCGCCTGGCCCCGGGTCGCGCGGGTCGCCGCGGACGTCGGAGGGCTGGGCCTGGTCCTGGCGGCAGCGGCCTGCCGGTACCGGAATCCGGCACTTGTGTCGCTGGCCGCCGTCATGGCCGCCCCCGTGCTGCAGGCGCCGGGGCTGCGCCGCCGCGCGCAGTCCTGGGTGGCCTGGACGGCGAGCGTGCCGTTCGCCGTGCTCACCGCCGATCTGGCCGGGCTGGCGCCGCGCTATTGGTACACCGTCGTCCTCGGCTGGGGCGCGCTGCTGCTGGCGGCGCTCTCCTGGGCGCTGGCGCGGGAACGCCAGGCCAACGCCCTTTCCGAGGTGGTCAAACACCTGGTTGTCGCCGCCCTGGTGATCTTCGTCAGCCGCCTCATCGGCGGCTGGATCAACACCCAGCTCGGAGCGTGAATGCGCAAACTGCCCGCGCTGCGGGTATAATCCGCGCCCCGGCTTCCGGGAAGTCTATCGTGGAGGTGTATCATGGAAAAGAAACAGCTCAAACGCAAACACCACGCCGACGCCTTCTGCTTTCGAGGCGACCAGTAAGCGCAGGAAGGGCTTCCCCTCCGAAACCTGCGTCAAGCGCGGTTTCCGCGTAGTGAACGGCGGCAAGGAACTCATCGAAAAGCTCGGCCGCAACGACCCCTGCCCCTGCAACTCCGGTCGCCGGTTTCAAGAACTGCTGCATGCGCAGCGGCCTCTATGACGGCTCCGGCCGGGACTACTTTTTTCAGGTAGGCGTCGCCGGGAGGCCCGGCCTCCCGGCAGGCCTCTTCACGGGCGCGATGCCGGCGTAGATCACCTTGCGCAGTTTGTCATGCGCCGCGGCGCGCGCAGCGTCTAGCGCGCGGAATGCGCCTCGCAGAATGCGAGGAAGGCGTCATGCGCCATGGGCCTGGCGATGAAATAGCCCTGCGCGGTGTCGCAGCCGACGCTCTTCACCGCATCCCAGTCCTTCTGCGTCTCGACCCCCTCCGCCACGCTCTTGACCCGCAGCCTGCGCGCCATTTCGACGCTGGACTGGACCACGATGCGCAGGGCCTCGCTTTCGGAAGCGTCGCGCACGAAGGACTGGTCGATCTTCAAGCGGTCGGCCTTGAACTTCTTGAGGTAGGTCAGGCTGGAATAGCCGGTACCGAAATCGTCGATGGCGAGCTTGAGGCCGATTTCCTTGAGACGCCTGACCAAATCAAGCATGAGCTCCATGTCGCCCCTCAGGGC
>DPMS01000733.1 GCA_003541285.1 Actinomycetota bacterium | reverse complement strand
CCGCCGGGCCGGCCGGTACCGACCCGCCGACGGCCGCTGCCCTGCTGCGGATCGCCCAGGTCTTCAACAACGACTACGACAACGGGAACTTCGGGGCTGTCTACGACCGGTGGGACGCCCGCAGCCAGGCGATCATCCCCCGCGCCGAGTACCTCCGGCGCCATGCTCTGTGTGCCCCCGCCACCCATTCGGTGGCCCAGGTCGAAGGAGCGACCCGGGGACACGGCGGCGCCTGGCTCGTCAGCTACCGGATCGACAGCAGTTCGCTGGTTGACACCTGGTTCTACGCCGGGCATCGCTGGGTGTTCGATATCGCGCTCAGCAATCCCGGCGCGGCCAGGAACTACCGCCTCCCCTTCGCCCGCTACGCCGCCGCGGTCGGGTGTACCACGCACTAGCGGGCCACTGGCACCCCGTCTGGGTGGGGCGCTGGCACCCCCGCCGGTCAGTAACCTGGGGGCATGCGGTGGACCGAGCACCTGCAACTGCCCATGCCACCCACCGTCGGCGCGCTGGTGGGCGGGCTGATCCGCCCACTCGCGCAGTGGGGGCTGCGCTCATCGCCGCGCCGTTCCGCACGGCTGCTCCCGCCCTCCTGAGACCATCCGCCACCAACCTGCCCGCCCCAGGCCGGAAGGACCATCTCGTGCCCTACAGCATCCCTGGCGCCGACATCATGCCGATCATCGATGCCCCGCCAACACCGATGATCTACCTGGCACCCGGTGGGCGGTTCCTGGCATTGATCCACCACGAGTCACATCCCCCCATCGCAATGCTGGCCAGGCCCTACCTGCCACTGGCCGGGATCAGGGTCGACCCGCAACTGCGCGCCCGCCGGCGTTTGCGTCGCCTGACCGGGATGTCGGTGGTACGGACCGCCGACGGGCAGGAGCGGCCACTGAACCTGCCGGCCGGGGCGCAGGTGGGCCCGCTCACCTGGGCCCCGGACGGGCGCCGCTTCGCCTTCACCGTCGACCGGGCCGATGGTGTCGGCGTATGGGTCGCCGACGCCGAATCGGGTGAGGCCAGCGCGGTGCCGGGGCTGACCGTCTGTGACGTGCTCGGCGGGGATCCGTCGGCCGCCGGCGGGACCGTCCGGTGGGCACGGGACGGGCGATCGCTCCTGGTACTTGCCGCCCCGCCGGGACCGTTGGTACTGCCGGCCCCGGCGATCGAGCCGCAGATCGAGGAAACGGCGGGCAAGCGCTCGCAGATGGCGACCTACCAGGACCTCCTGAACACCCCCGCCGACGAGGACGTCTTCGAACTGCTGGCAACAACCGTGCCGTGCCGGGTCAGCCCGGCCACCGGTGAACGCCAGCAGCTTGGCCCTCCCGGGCTGTACCAGAGCCTGTCCGATTCCCCCGACGGGACTCACCTGCTCGTGCACCAGCTCCAGCGGCCGTTCTCGTTTCGCGTCCCGGGTTTCTTGTTCGCCCGCCGGGCCGAGGTCACCGATGCCGCGGGGGACGTGCGCGCGGTCATCGCCGATCTGCCGGTGAGCGACGAAGTGCCGCGCCAGGGCGTGCCGGCCGGCCCACGCCTTATCTGCTGGGAGGAGCGGGCACCGGCCAGCCTGATCTGGGCGGAGGCCCTCGACGGTGGCGACCCGGTCACCCCCGCTGACCACCGGGACCGGATCCTGCGGCTGGGCGCACCCTTCACCGGCGACCCCGAAGCCGTCCTCGACCTGCGCCACCGCTGCCTCGGCTGGTACGACCTGGACACGCCGCACCAGGTGCTGCTGACCGAGCACGATCGTGACCGCCGGTGGCTGACCACCTGGCTGTACGACCTGACGGAGCCGGAGCAGGGACGGATCATCTTCGACCTGTCCATGGATGACGCCTATGGTGACCCCGGGACGCCGCTGGTCACCCTCAAGCCCGACGGCGCCAGGACCGTGCTCAGCGACTCCTCCGCCATCTACCTGCGCGGCGATGGCGCCACCCCCGAGGGGGACCGCCCGTTCCTCGACCGCTTCGATCTGGCCACCGGATCCGCGTCCCGGCTGCACGAGAGCCCGCCGGGGTGCGTCGAGCACGTGCTCGGCTTCATCAGCGCCGGCCGGTCGCAGGCCGCGATCTGGCACGAGAGCCCCAGCGAGCCGCCGAACCTGGCCGCCGCCACCCTGGGCGGTCCCGGTCGCAGGCCGCTGACAGCGTGGCCCGACCCGCACCCGCAGCTGACCGGGATAGCCAAACGCCTGCTCGTGCATGATCGCGGTGACGGGGTGACGCTGTCCGGCATGCTGTACCTGCCGCCCGGTCATGACCCGGACCGTGACGGGCGGCTGCCGCTGCTGGTGTGGGCCTACCCGTTCGACTTCGGCGGCGCCGACACCGCCGGCCAGATCCGGGCCAGCAGCAATGAGTTCACCCGGCTCACCGCGCTCGGGCCGGTCGCCTTTGTCCTGCGCGGATATGCGGTGCTGGCGGACGCGACCATGCCGGTGATCGGTGACCCGGAGACCATGAACGACACCTATCTGGAGCAGATCGGCGACGCCGCCCGTGCCCACATCCGTGCGCTGGACGAGGCGGGGATCATCGATCCCGGCCGGGTGGCGGTGGCCGGCCACAGCTATGGCGGGTTCATGACCGCCAACCTGCTCGCGCATACCGGCCTGTTCTCGGCCGGCATCGCCCGCAGCGGCGCCTACAACCGGACGCTCACCCCGTTCGGTTTCCAGACCGAACGGCGCAGCTTCTGGGAAGCCCCGCGGATCTACGACCGGGTGTCGCCGTTCCGGTACGCCGACAAGATCACCGCGCCGCTGCTGCTCATCCACGGCGCCCAGGACAGCAACTCGGGGACCTACCCCATCCAGTCACAGCGATTGTTCGACGCCATCCGGGGCAACGGCGGCACCGCCCGCCTGGTGGTGCTCCCGCACGAGAGCCACGCCTACCTTGCCAGGGAATCGGTCCTGCACGTGCTGGCCGAGCAGTTCAGCTGGCTCGAGCGCTGGCTGGGGGCGGCGGGCGCAGCGGGCAACGGGGCTACCGGTCACCGCTCTCCGGCCGGCCAAAGCGCAGGAATACCGTGAGCGCAGCTATCACCACGGCCACGGCCACGCCCAGGTAGAACGTGTCCAGCCCGCCCTTGAACTCGACCACCACATCCACGAAGCTGACCGCCGCCACCAGGATGATCATCGATATCACCCTGGCCTTGAGGTCGTTGAGGTCGTTCATCTTCAGCCACCCGGGCAGCCGCATGCCAGCACCTTCGGTGTCGATCCTGCTGATGAAGAGCTCATAGAGGCCGAACGCCGCGATCATGAGAGTCGCGCCCACCAGGAACAGGTCGGTCAGCAGGAGCAGAAACCCGAGGTTCTTGCTGGTCACATGGGGGTCGTCCACGATGTCCGCAACTGACCTGGCAAATACGTATGTCCCGTAGGCAAAGGACGCCAGAGATGCGAGCAGGAGGATGATCACCGGGACAACGATCACGATCCGGGACAGGCTGAGCACCTGCTCGAAACGCCCCTCGAGCCGTGACCGGGGTGTCCCGGCCGGGGCGGAGCGGGCCCCGGATGCGCCCGCACGCGGTGTCCCCGATGCCCTAGCCTTGGCAGGTCCCGCCGTGGCTCCACCCGTGGGTTCCTGCCCTCCCAGGGTGCCGCTCACCGGCGGTGCCCCCCTTCGCGACCTGGAGCATCAGCCATGCCTCACCCGGCTCCTCCCGCTTGAACCTCGCCATTGCCGCCGCGGTCTTCCCAGTCATCTTCCTCGGCGAGCTGCCCGACAAGACAATGATCGCCTCGCTGGCGCTGGCCACCAAAGCCAGGCCCGGCTCGGTCTGGCTCGGCGCCGCGGCCGCCTTCATGGTCCACGTCATCCTCGCCACCACCGTAGGGGTGGTGGCGTTCCGGCTGTTCCCCCAGCGGGCGGTCCAGGCCGCCGTGGCGGTCATGTTCCTGGCCGGTGCCGCCCTGGCACTCCGGGAGGCCTGGCACGAGCACCGGGCAGCCGGGCCTGGCACCGCCCCGCCGCAGGCCACGGCCAGCCTGCGCGGTCCGGTGGTGACGGCTTTTGCCGTCATCTTCCTGGCGGAGTGGGGTGATCTCACCCAGATCCTGACCGCCAATCTCGCCGCTCACTACCACTCACCCCAGTCGGTCGGGGCAGGTGCGCTGCTGGCGCTGTGGACGGCGGCGTTCGCGGTGCGGCACAGGCCGCCTATGCTAAGTCGCCATGGAGGGCCGTCAGCCAAACCGGCGTGGAGAGTCGCTTACCCGGCGGCAGAAGCGGGTCTTCGCCGTGGTCGGCGCGGTCCTGGTGGTGCTGCTCGGCGGCGTCAGCGCGTGGGCGGCGAGTGACCCGGGCAGCTACGGGCGCTCTCGTGACGGCTGCGTGAATGTGGTGATGCCAAGCAGCACGGGGGGCGGCATCATGCACGAATGCGGGGCTTCCGCGCGGGCCATGTGCCGCAGCGCTTTCAGCGAGCACACCCAGCTGGCGCTGCTCGCCCGGCCCCAGTGCAGGCTGGCCGGGCTCGCCCCGGGATCTCACCCCTCGCACTGAGCGGCATACCATCTCTTCTTCCTGACGTAACGCCTCCAGGTAAGCCGTCGTTTCGCACCTTAGGTGCGGCGGACGCCTCACTGGCCCCTACGGAAGGAATCTAATGAACGCTGTCCGACGGGCACTGGCGGCAGTAGCGGTCAGTGGTACCGCGCTGGCTGGCGTCGGGGTCGCAGGCGTAACCGCAGCCCAGGCGGCCAACCATGTCCCGACAGCCCTGTCCATCACCGCGCCGGCGCGGATCACCTACGGCAACGCTGCTACCGTGACCGGCAAGCTGACCACCACTGGCAGCCACAAGGCTCTCCCCGGCCTGACGGTGGCGCTGGAGGAGCGCAGCACCGGCACGACCACCTGGACGTCGGCCGGCACCCAGACCACCGCCGCTGACGGGTCGGTCTCGTTCAGCGTGAAGCCGCCCCGGACCGAAGAGTTCCAGCTGGTTCATGCGGCGACATCCGGCACGAAGGCATCGACGAGCGCTACCGCCACCATCAAGGTCGCCTACGCCGTGACCGCATCGCTGACCGGGAACAAGGTGTCGGTGACTGTGGCCCCGATAGCCGCCACCCAGAAGGTGCTGCTGCAGCGGAAGGGGAGCAGCGCCAAGCAGTGGTCCACCCTGGCGACCAGGAAGCTGAACAAGACCTCCAGCGCCACGTTCACGATCAAGGCACCCACCGCGGCGGGCACCTACCACTACCGCGTGGTCAAGCTCGCGGCGCACGGCTTCCTGGCTGGCGTCAGCGCCACGATGACGCTGACTGTGCCCTGACCAGGCACGCCGGGCGGGGTACCCGGGGACTTTGAGGCGATCCCGCGCCGCAACCCACTGCCATGGGTGCGCGGCAGTAAGGCCCAGGCCGTTACCGGCCTGGGCCTTACCTTTGGTGGAGGTGGCGGGAATCGAACCCGCGTCCTTCGGTACATCACCAGGGCTTCTCCGGGCGCAGCCTGCCCTGCTTTTCTCAGCCCCGGCGGTCCTGCAGGCCAGCCGCCGACGGGCTCAGTCGCTGTGAGGTGTCCCGCTCATCCCCGCGACCGGGTTGAGCGGTGGATCCTCCTAGCTGATGCCAGACACCGGGCCGGAGGCGTTCCCGGGCTGACAGCCCCTAACTCGCGGTCAGGCCGCGAGGGCGAGGGCAGTGCGATTAACCTTGGCACTTATAGGTTTGCGGTCACAGGATTAACGAGGTTATGTCCGCAGTCCTCGGCCCGCTTCCCCTGGCTCAACTACCGGAGTCGAAGCCTGTCACCCCCTATGGATTTATCAGTGTCAACGCTCAGCAGCGTACACCGATTCCGTGCCCGGACAGCGAGATGCCCCCGTGGGCGCTGGCGGTGGCCGAATCGCACCCACGGGGGCCGACCGGCAGGGTCGGGGCCGGTCATAACGCCCGGGCCTCCCCCGAGATGAGGCCCGGTTCTCATCACGACGACTGGGCCGCAACCCCCCAAGCGGCACTCAGTCACTAGGTAAGACGTCAATTAGTAGTCACCTGGTTGCTCCAAGTTACCAAAATCCAGGTCAGGATCCCACCATGAGATCGCCGGCCCCGGTGGGCTGGTTCAGCGGGCGTGGACCGCGGCCAGGAAACGGGCAGCCAGCGGCACAGCTGAGGTGGCGGGCGAGGGGCTGAGCTCAAGCACCGAGAAGGCCACATCGCCCCGGTATCCCACGAACCAGCTGGCCC
>DPMS01000736.1 GCA_003541285.1 Actinomycetota bacterium | reverse complement strand
GCCGCCGAGCGAGCGGGTCGGCGCCCACCTGCTGCTCTCGCATGTCCCGATCATGCACGATGAGAAGCCCAGGAAGACCCGGAAACCCAGTGATCGGCCCTGCCGCAAGGGCGTCAGCCCACCTGCATCGAGCCTGGGCCGCCGCAGCAGCTGAACGACCTCTATTGCCGCTCTCCGGACGGGCGCGATCAACGCGTTGGCTTTGGCCCGCGCGGCTCACTTTGGCTGTGGTTGCCGTCTCAGGTGGGTGGTTCGGCGGCATCGCTGCCTGATGAGGGGCTGGTTGTGGGCAGGTTGGCAGCATCAACCGCTGGCCGGGCCGGCCGCTCTGACCACGGTTTGGCTCCGGGGTCGAGAATCTCGAAGGTTGCGCGAAGGAGTTCTTGCACCACAGGCTTGGCGAGATCTGCTTGCCGCAGCCGGATCGGTACCGGGTTGGCCCCGGCATTGTAGGTGGGCTGCCAGCTGGTCTCGAGGCCTTCCTTGCGGAGACGCTCCTGAAATTCATCCATGGCTGGTGACTGCTGCTCGCCCCGCAGGCCGTCGGGGTCGGGCAGGTAAATGGTCGCGCCGTCCCGGCGGAACCACAGGGGAGCCCACACTCGCCGGCCCCGGCGGATGCCGACGTAGGATTTGGGGCTGTAGTCAGCGCGGATCTCGCCCAAGTTGGCCTGGGTCCAGGCGATGAACGCGTCGTGGAACGCCCAGGCCTCCGGGGTGATGCTGGCTTTCCAGTCGGCTTCGGTGCGCACTTCACCAGGAACCGTCCCGGCCGGCCCGGCGACGTCAAGGTTCTGATTGATCACGACAGTCTCGGGAACCAGGATCACCTCTGCCTCGCCGCGCCAGGCGCGCAGTTCGATCACTACCAGTGGCAGGTATTCAGCCAGGGCCTCCAGAGCCGGCCGGTACCGGCCGGCCGCGCTTTCGACGACTAGGACAGCGACATGGGTCTTGCCCTCAAAGCGGACACGGTTGCGGGCCCAGTAGTCGAAGACCCGGAAGCTGTGTGAGGCGTCGACCTCGCCCAGCTGCACCTCGACGCTGTAGTAAGTGTCCCCGTCAACGGCGAGGATATCCAGGCTCCCGCCGCGGGGCGCCGTAAGCTCCTGGGCGACAATCCGGACTTCCCCCAATCCCAGCCGGGCCGGGTCACCGGCAAGCCAGTTCTGCAACCAGATTTCGTCGTACCCGAGATCGCGCAGCTTCGCCGACTGCCCAGCGTGCATCGGCAGTCTCGGCGTATTCATGGACACGGCCACCCCCGTACTCACGCGACGCCGCCAGCATCGGGCACGGGGCGGCCAGGCGCGGAGCCAGCCGAGCACGACGTCAGCGAACTCGGCTGGGCGGGTCTGGTGGACGTGATGCCCGGCGGGGATTGTCATCTGGTCGTGTTCGGCATCCCGGCCGCGCGGGCGCCGGTGTGGCATCTACGCAAGCTCGCCGGCGGTGAGATCGCCGCCGCCTACCTGGAGAGCTTCGAGCGGGTGTGGGAGTCCGCGACTCCGGTGCCGGAGGGCTAGCCGGTGGCGCGCAGGATCGATTACCACCACGACCCGGGCGCCCCGCCCGCCACCAGCATCGTCCCCTCGGTCAACGTGGCGGTCATCAATGATGCGGGGGAGCTGCTGCTGATCCGCCGCTCCGACAACGGCAACTGGGCGCTGCCCGGCGGNNCGCCACCGCCGGCTCGCTGCAGATGGACCCTTCCATGCGCCGGCGCGTCGAGCACGTCACCGGGCACCGGGACCGGCCCTACCTCGGCTAGCGCCGCAGCCGCCGCATGGCGGCGGCTGCGCTCAGGAACGCTTCAGAAATCTCACATAGAATGCCGCGAACACCAGGACAATTCCGACGTTTACTGTCAGCCGCTCCCAGAAGTGGTGCCTGAAGAACAGGATGTCCACGCCGACCACGACGGCTACCATCGCGAGCACGTACAGCACGGCGGCTGCCGGTCTCCCCATCGTTTCGTTCTACTCTGCGCGGCAGGGGTGGAGCAAGAGCGGCACTGGTCCCGGTGAAACGCCTGCGCGTGTCGAAGGTGAGCGGCTTGGGCTTCAGGGGAATCCATGACCGTGACAAGAGTCAGGTCACGGGTGGATGCGGGTGGCGGTGAGGAAACCGCCGCTGGCTGCGTCCGGGATCGGCCGGCCGTAGCTGGAGCCCAGCGCGGCGAGCGGGTGGAACTCTGTCTGCCAGCCGTGGCTGGTCAGCCAGCCGGGGGCGTCGGCGAGCCCGCCCTTCCACAGCGTCGTGTACTGACGCATCGCTGGTATCTGGGCCAGTCCGGTCTCCTGGTCCACCCAGTGATCGAAGGAGGTGGTGCTGACCACCAGGTCGAAGGCTGCGGCCGGCCAGGGCAGCTGCTCGGCGGTGCCCACCACGAACTCAAGCCGGTCATCGGTGGCCGCGTCTTTGGCCGCGCCAATCATGGCGGGCGCCGCGTCGATCCCGGCCAGGACCTCAGCCTGCGGTGCTTGGGCGGCCAGCCGGCTCAGCAGGTAGCCGGTCCCGCACCCGACGTCGAGGATCCGCCTGGGGGCCGGCACGCAGGAAAGGGCCAGGCCGGCAGTCCGGTCGGCGATCTGGTGATGCAGCTGACCGCGCCAGCCCTCGTCATAGCGCGGCGCGCGCCTGCCAAACGCCGCGACATCACGATCACGAGCCATGCCTCTGATCCTGGCATCCGCGCCACGGCAAGCGCCCACGCACCACCTGCGGCAATAGAGGTCGACATGACGGCAGAGCCGGTGACATAGTCAGCGGGTGGCAAGGAAGCATCCGCTGCCGGACAGCGGTGTGACCGGCGTGGTTAAGTGGTTCGATGCCGACGAGGGCTGGGGCGTGATCGTCGCGCCGGAAGTGCCCGGGGATTGCTTCGTCCACTTCTCCAGCATTGAAACAGGTGGTTACCGGGAACTGCGGGCTGGTCAGCGGGTGCGCTTCACCTACGAGGATCCCGGCTTCCTGCAAGATGGCTGCCCCTTCCGCGCCCTGCAGGTCTGGCCACAGTCCTGACAGCCCGAACCCGTACCCCACGCGGCACGTGAGTGCCGCCCGGAGCACCCTTATGTCAGCGAACCAGAGAGCGCTCTCTTGATATCTGCAGGACAACAGTTGGCCATCAGCTCATCTCGTGGACTGGTCGTCATGTGGCAGTATTTCGACAATAGCGCTTTCCGCTCTTCTTCGTTCGAGGAGCCTATTTCCACGCGACAACCTATTGGTCAGCAGGACCGTCCATGGGAGCCATTGAGTAAGTAGTGTCTTATTGGCTGCGACGCTGACTGGGCCGGTCTCGCCGTGGCTCCCGGATCCAGCCGGAGCGATTCTGGTAGAGCTTATTTAAATCAGATTGTCCAGGGTGGTCAAATGGGCAGGTGCCTGGCGGACGTGCCGGGTTATGGCAAACTGATGTAGCCAAGGCAGCTGAGGGGAGACGGCGTGTCACCCAGGACCCGCGGCGGGGCGGCAGGCAGCGTCCCCGAGCGCCGGGATGTGTATGAGCGGCTCGCCGACGAGCTGCGGCAGGCGATCACCTCGGGCCAGTACCAGCCGGGGGACCGGCTGCCGTCCACGCTGGAGCTGATGGCCCGGACCGGGGTGGCGAACCTGACCGTGCGGGGCGCCTACCGGGTGCTGATCGAAGAAGGCCTGGTCGAACCGGTCAGCAAACGCGGCTTCTA
>DPMS01000877.1 GCA_003541285.1 Actinomycetota bacterium | reverse complement strand
GGCGCTGGTGCTCAACCTGGCAGGATCGGTCCGGGTGGATCCCATCGGGGTGATGTGGGGGCTGCTGGCCGCCGTGGGCCTCGCGATCTACTTCCTGCTTTCGGCAGCCGAGGATGAGGAGCCGCTGCCGCCGATCGTCATGGCGTGGGCCGGGATGTGCGTCGGTGCGGCCGTCCTCGCTGCCTTTTGGTGGGCCGGCCTGCTGCCCATGACCGCCACGGTCGGCGACGTCATGTTCCTTGGCCATCACGTCAGCTGGGTCGTGCCGGTGCTGGGACTGTCGCTGGTGGCCGCAGTGATCGCCTATGTCGCGGGCATCGGTGCCGCCCGTCGGCTCGGGGCCAAGCTCGCTTCATTCGTCGGCATGGCCGAGGTGCTGTTCGCGATCCTGTTCGCCTGGCTGCTGCTCGGCCAGCTGCCATCCGCCGTGCAGTTCCTCGGCGGTGCGTTCATCCTCGCGGGAGTCACGCTGGTGCGCATCGACGAACTGAACACCGCCCCGGCACCGGCCCGGCGGACCGGGTTGCCCGGATCCCCTGATCGCGCCCCCGAACTGGCCGGGGCATGCACCGAGTTCGCCGACGTATACACAGGCAACCGCTGATCCGGACCCGTGACCCCCGTCAGCGCCAGGCGGGTGGTGTGGGTGGCTGGGTCTACCGGGGCCGCCGTTAGGCGGCGTTGGCTGGTGGGCTGTGGCTGTGCAGGATGCGGCCGTCGGGGCTGGTGGCGGTGGTGGTGCCGTCGGGGTGCAGGGTGAGGGCCCAGCCCCAGCGGTGGATCGCCACGAGGTGGTGGAAGCTGCAGACCGGGGCCAGGTTGTGCAGGGCTGTCGGGCCGCCTTTGCCGCGGGGGATGAGGTGGTGGATGTCGCAGATGCTGGCGGGTTGCTGGCAGCCGGGGAAGGCGCACTGTGGGTGGCGGGCGATGACCAGGCGGCGCAGGTGCACCGGGATGGTGTCGCTGGCGGGGCCGATGTCCAGGGGGAGGCTGATGGAGGCCAGGGGTGGGCTGTCCAGGGTGGCCCGCAGCCGGGCGGCGAGCCCGCCGGGGCCCGAGAGGGCGTCGGCGGCCAGGGCGAGCAGCGCGTTGCGCAGCCGCAGCCGGCTGCGCCAGGGCAGTTGCCCGCTGGCCGGGTGGCTGGCGCCGGGTGCTGATGGCGTGCCGTGGGGAAGGCCGTGGCTTGCGAGGAAGGCGTCGGTGAGGTGGTCGAGGGCGGCGGGGTCGATGTGGCCGGTGACGATGGGCACGACAGAGGCGTCGCAGGCGGCGGCGCCGGCTTCGGGGCCGGCCAGCCAGCCGGGCTGGTGGGTGCGGGCCGCTTGCCAGGCGGCTTGGGCTGGTGAGGCGCCGGGCAGGTCCCGCAGCTGGTCCAGGCCCATGTGGACCAGGATCTGGGTGGGCTGCCCGGCGCGGCCGGGCACCATCCCGGCGGCGATCAGCCGCCGGCACGCTTCGGCCAGGGCATCGTGACGGCGCTGCGCTGCGGTGCGGATGTCCTCCGGTCCGGCTTTCCTGCCTAACGCCTCCAGCACCGCCGACAGCGCCGCCGTGCACCCGGCGGTCAGGTCGCCGGTGAGCCGGCCCGTCCCGCCGAAGGTGACATCCAGCCCTACGCTGCGGTCATCGAACCCGTCATCGGGGCCATCCTGGTCCGGGCACGACCGCTGGTACATTTCCTCCGCCAGCCCGGCCAGATCAGCCAGGTCCGCGCCGCCGGCCGAGGCGCCAGCCAGGATCTGGTCCGCGTCAGCGCGCATGTCCTCCGGCAGCCGGTCGCTCCACTCGCACACCGCCCGCGCCCACGACACCGAGATCTCCCCCGCGGCCAGGGCACCGGCGATAACCGGGTGGGCGGTCAGCCGCCGCGCCCAGCCGACCGCACCGGCGGCGGCGCTCTTGGTGATCCGGGTCTGCCACCGCAGCCACACCCGCGCGGATCCCTGGCCATCGTCCTCGTACCCATCCTTGGCGGTGAATGCGGCCAGCATCTTCGCGCGGGCGGCGGTGTGCTTGGCCTCGGCCCGCTCCAGCGCACGCAGCACCTGTGCCTGCACACTCGCCGGCAATGCCCCGGCATCGGACGCCGTCAGCGCATCCAGCGCACAGTCCAGCATGGCCAGCGCCTCGGACATGCGGGCTGGCTGCTGCGAGTTCTGGCACATGCTGATCACCTCCAGCCTTAGCGTTCAGGCGAGCAAGCGGATCGTGCAGCTGGGGCTTCGCGCGCCTGCGGCGCTGCATCTGGCCATGCGTTCGGGGCCGGCAAGAAGGGCTGCGGAACGCGGTATCCGCGTTCTGGGGACTGCGTGGGCGTCGCACCGGGACGGAATCACACCCAGGGCCACCCTGCATCGAAGAGTAGTTCGATAGTAGCAGCATGGCCGGACATTCGCAGGCAATGACTCGATAAGGTGAGCGATTTTTTCCCGGGCGTCAGGCCTGTGCCCGCCGTGCCGTCCGCTCTGCCTCCCGGCGCACCGTGGGGAGGATCGCGTACCTGATGAGCAGGATGCCTGCCGACATCGGGGCCCAGTACCGGCGGAACTTCCGGCGCGAAATCTGATCGGTCGTCGCCACCCTGATGCGGGTGACGAACATCGACTCATGCGGCCCGAGTGGGACCGCCGCGAGCGTCCAGACGATCTTGGTGTAACCGGGCTCGTCGAAGGAGGCAAACTCGTCCGGCGGCAGCGACCGGAACGTCACCTGCTCGTGCCAGGGCTGTGTGTACGCCCCTACGACGATCTCCCGGTCCGGAACCTCGGCAAGAACCCCCCACCCCCGGGCGAGTGTCCCGGCCAGGATGCTGCGCGGTCCCGCGGGCCGGAACGGCCGGCCACGGAGCAGCCCGGGGAGCGCCCGCAGCCAGAAGATGCCCCTGACCGCCGGTGTGGCCATGAGATCGATGTTCTTCGCCGTCGCATAGGTGATCGCCGTCGGCGCCCGCACCCGGAGGCAGTGATACTCGTCCACTTCTGGGTTGGGCAGGAAGCCATCGAGCAGTTCGTCGACCGGATGGCGCCCGGTGTGGGCCCGGCCGTAACGGGCCCAGGCCAGCGTCACGTAGGCCGCGCAGCCCGCGATCACGGCTCCTGTCACCGCGCCCGCCCAGCGGGCAACCTGTTCACCGTTCACCGCCCCGCTCCTCACCGCCCTGCTTCCAGCCCAGCATGGCGCCGCCAGCTGTCTGCGGGCAGGGCCGGAAGCCATGACCTGCCGGGACGTAGGCCGTGCAGCTACTTGTGGTGCGGGTGGTGAGGCGGCGGGGGCGGGATGGTCTGCGTACCGGGCACGGCTTCCGGCCAGACGAGCAGGACCTGGCACGGGGCATGGTCGACCACGAAACGGGTGGCGTGGCCGAGGCTCTTGGGCCCGAGGCGGGATCGGTCGCCATCCCTGGCCAGGATGAGCAGATCCGCCCGGGCGGCCGCGGCCNNTGGCCGCGGCCGAGCAGGCCGGTATAGGCGCCATGTGCTGTGCCCGGGATCTCCCCGGGAGTGACATGCAACAGCACGATCGCCGCGTCGGCGGGGGCGAGCGCACGGGCGGCGTCCACGCAGCTGCGCCAGGTCCCTTCGGTCACCCAGACGAGCACGGTCAGGGCTGCGGATTCCTGCGGAGCGGGTACCTCGGTCATGGGGTCAGCCTCCGATGACGTGCAACGCGCCCCACAGGGCCAGTACCGCGAGGACAAGCCCGGTGGGGACGGTGAGCAGCCCCAGCCTGGTGAACTCGCGCAGCGACGGCCTGAGGCTCCTGGCGGCAGCGCGCACGAAGGGCAGGCGCCGGTACGCCTCGACGGCAAGCCACGTGCCCCCGACGAGGAAGAGCAGGCCGTGGACGCCCATGTACCTCCACGCTACCG
>DPMS01000420.1 GCA_003541285.1 Actinomycetota bacterium | reverse complement strand
GCCGGGCACGACCAGCATCCGCACGCCGCTGGCCACCTTCCTGCCGCGCAGCACGCCGGCGGCGGCCCGCAGGTCCTCCAGTCGCCCGTTGGTGCACGACCCGACGAACACCGTGTCCACCGCGATGTCAGTAAGGGCGGTGCCCGGCTTCAGGTCCATATAGGCCAGAGCGCGCTCCGCGGACGCACGGGCGGCCGGATCACCCATCCCGGCCGGGTCTGGCACGTACGACCCCAGCGGTCCCGCCTGCGCCGGGTTGGTCCCCCAGGTGACGAACGGCGTGAGCGCGTCGGCATCCAGGGTCACCTCGCGGTCAAAGACGGCATCCGGATCGGTCGGCAGCGACCGCCAGTAAGCGAGCGCGGCATCCCAGTCGCCGCCCTGCGGAGCGTGCGCCCGCCCCCGCAGGTAACTGAAGGCCGTCTCGTCGGGTGCGATGAGACCTGCCCGCGCACCCGCCTCGATGGACATGTTGCAGACCGTCATCCGGCCTTCCATGGACAGGCCGGCGATGACCTCGCCCCGGTACTCGATCACGTGACCGGCGCCGCCACCAGTACCGATCTGTGCGATGACGGCCAGGATCAGGTCTTTGGCCGTCACCCCGTAGGGCAGGCGGCCGGTCACGTTCACGGCCATGTTCCTGGGCTTGGCCTGCGGCAGGGTCTGGGTAGCGAGGACATGCTCCACCTCGCTGGTGCCGATCCCGAAGGCAAGGGCGCCGAACGCGCCGTGGGTGCTGGTGTGGGAGTCGCCGCAGACAATCGTCATGCCGGGCTGGGTCAGCCCCTGCTGGGGGCTGATCACGTGGACGATCCCCTGGCCGGCGTCCCCCATCGGGTAGAGCCGGATCCCGAATTCGGCGCAGTTCTTGCGCAGGGCCTCCACCTGGGTCCGCGACACCGGGTCGGTCACCGGGCTGCCCGGGCCGCGCAGCGGCAGGTCCGGGCCGGTGATCCCGGTCGTCGGCACGTTGTGATCCTCGGTCGCGACTGTCAGGTCGGGCCTGCGTACGCTCCGGCCCGCCTTGCGGAGCCCGTCAAACGCCTGCGGGCTGGTGACCTCGTGCACCAGGTGAAGATCGATGTAGAGCAGGTCGGGCTCGCCCGCGGCACTGCGCACCACGTGGGCGTCCCAGATCTTCTGCGCCAGTGTGCGTCCCATAGCGCTCACCTCTCAGAATTCAGCCTACCGTCCTCTTGCGTCTCACATAGCGAGACGGCAATATCGGAACATGGACAACTCTAGCGGAGTCGGGGTGCTGGACAAGACAGTTGCCGTCCTTAACACCCTCGAATCCGGCCCCGCCTCACTTGCCCAGCTGGTAGCCGCTACCGGGCTCGCCCGGCCGACCGCGCACCGGATCGCGGTCGCCCTGGAGCGCCACCGCCTGCTCGCCCGCGATCCACAGGGGCGGTTCGTCCTCGGCCCGAGGATCGCCGAACTGGCCACCGCAGCCGGGGAGGACAGGCTGCTCGCAGTGGCCCAGCCCATCCTCGTACAGTTGCGGGACACCACCGGGGAGAGCGCCCAGCTGTACCGGCGGCAGGGCGACTGGAGGATCTGCGTGGCGGCGGCGGAGCGGGCAACCGGCCTGCGTGACACCGTCCCGGTCGGCAGCGCCCTGCCGATGGTGGCCGGCTCGGCTGCCCAGATCCTGCTCGCCTGGGAGGAGCCGGAGCGGATGCACCGCGGGCTGCGGGGTGCCAGGTTCACGGCCACCTCACTGGCCCAGGTCCGGCGCCGCGGCTGGGCGGCCAGTGTCGCCGAGCGCGAGGCCGGGGTCGCGTCGGTTTCCGCGCCCGTGCGCGGCCAGGGCGGGAAGATCATCGCCGCGGTCTCGGTTTCCGGGCCGATCGAGCGGCTCACCCGCTCCCCGGGCAGGCTGCACGCTGCGGCTGTGGTCGCCGCCGGCGAGCGGGTCAGCGCCCTTCTCCACCGTCCCGCCTGAACCGCGGCCCGCCCCGGCCCTACCCGGGCTTGGGCTGGATGAGTGGAGCCCTTAACTTGTGCTGTGCGATCATGTCCGGACGTCGTGCGAAGACGGGACGTCCGACCCTGCTCATCTCGTTGCCTGACCGCGATGCTGCCAACCAGGCCACGCCCCCGGAAACCATGAGGTCGCGCTGATGAAAGTCGCTGTCGTGAAGGAGACCGCGCCCGGCGAGCGCCGGGTTGCCCTCGTTCCCGAGACGGTCGCCCGGCTCCATGGCGCCGGACTGGACGTTCTGATCGAATCCGGCGCCGGAGCAGGCGCCTGGTTCACCGATGCGTCCTACGCCGAATCAGGCGCCACGATCGTATCCAGGGATGACCTCGTCTCCCAGGCCGATGTCATCCTCACGGTTACCAAGCCCGATGACGCCCTGCTCGCCGCCCTGAGGTCCGGGCAGGCCCTGATCGGGATGCTCAACCCGCTCGCCGACCCCACGCTCGCGGCCGGGCTGGCAGCCAGGGGTGTCACCGCGATCAGCCTGGACGGGCTCCCGCGCACCCTGCCCAAAGCACAGTCCATGGACGCACTGACATCCCAGGCAAATGTCGCCGGGTACAAGGCGGTGCTGGTGGCCGCGAGCGCGTTCGGCCGGTTCTTCCCGCTGCTGATCACCGCCGCCGGGACCGCGCGGCCAGCCAAGGTGCTGGTGCTGGGGACCGGGGTGGCAGGCCTGCAGGCGATCGGGACGGCCCGCCGGCTCGGCGCGGTGGTATCCGCCTATGACGTGCGCCCGCAGACCAAGGCCGAGGTCGAATCGCTCGGCGGCACCTTCATCGAGCTGACCTCGGTCGGGCCCGCTGCGGGTGAGGGTGGTTACGCACGGGCGCTGACCGAGGAGGAACGGCAGGCGCAGCAGGCCGAGCTGACCGGCCACATCGCCCGCCACGACGTGGTCATCACGACCGCGCAGGTCCCGGGGCGCAGGCCGCCGCTGCTGCTCACCGATGACGCCCTCAAGGAGATGGCGGCCGGCTCGGTCGTCGTCGACATGGGCTCGGGGCCGCTCGGCGGGAACGTCGCAGGGTCGGTGCCCGGCGAGACCATCGTGACCGAGAACGGCGTGACCGTGATCGGCGCGGGCAACCTGCCCGCCACGGTCCCCGCCGCCGCCTCGGCCGCCTACGCCCGCAATATCAGCACGCTGCTGCTTCACATGGTGGCCGATGGTGCTCTCGCCATTGATCCCGCCGACGACATCCAGGCCGGGGTCGTCATCACCCACGACGGGACAGTGATCCATCCCGCTACTGCCGCCCTGCTCGCCGACCACTCCGCCGGAGGTACCAGCCAGTGACAACCACGCTGCTCACTGACATCACCATCTTCGTCCTGGCCCTGCTGGTGGGATTCGAGGTCATCAGCAAGGTGCCCGCGACCCTGCACACGCCGCTGATGTCGGCCGCCAACTCCATCCACGGCATCGTCCTGGTGGGTGCCATGCTCATCGCCGCCACCGCGAACAACGCGCTGGGCTACATCCTGGCCTTCATCGCCGCCGCGTTCGCCGGCATGAACGTGGTCGGCGGGTACGTGGTGACCGGCCGGATGCTCAAGATGTTCCGGCGCCGGCCCACCCCGGTTCCTGCCGGGCAAGCCGCGCAGGTCGGCCAGGCCGACGGCTCCGCCAGCGGCGGGACCTCGGCATGAGCACCTTCGACTGGATCATCCAGCTGGTGTACGTGGCCGCGGCGAGCTGCTTCGTGCTCGGCCTGCACCTGATGAACACCCCGGCCACCGCCCGCCGGGGCAACCAGCTGTCCACCGGCGGCATGGTCGCCGCCGTGGTGGCCACCTTCGCCATCATCATCCACGCCAGCACGATCAGCGTGACCGGCTGGATCATCATGTTCACCGGGGCGCTGCTCGGCAGTGCGGCCGGGCTGTACACGGCGCGGACCGTGCAGATGACGGCCATTCCGCAGCTGGTCAGCGTCTTCAACGCGGTCGGCGGTGGCGCGGCCGCGCTGGTGGCCATCCACGACTACATCAACCTGGCGGGCAGCGCGGCAGGAGTGGCCGAGGCCACCACCGTGACCACCCTGCTCGACGTGATGATCGGCGCGGTGACGTTCTCGGGATCGATCATCGCCGCCGGCAAGCTCCAGGGGCTCATCAACGCGGCGCCAGTCACCTTCCCGGGCTCGCGGGCCGTCAACATGGCGGCGGCCCTGACCGCGATCGGCGGGGCCATCTACCTGATCATCACCCCGAGCGTCCCCGTGCTGATGATCGTCATCCTGGCCGCGCTCGCGTTCGGCGTGACGATGGTCATGCCGATCGGCGGCGCGGACATGCCGGTCGTCATCTCGCTGCTGAACGCGTTCACCGGCACCGCCGTCGCCATGGCCGGGTTCGTCATCGGCAACTGGGCGCTGATCATCGCCGGGGCGCTGGTCGGTGCCTCGGGTGGGATCCTCACCAAGCTGATGGCCGACGCCATGAACCGGTCGCTGCGCAACATCATGATCGGTGGATTCGGCACCGGTGACAGCGGTGCAGTGGCTGTAGCGGGCCCCGGCGGGGACGTGCGCTCGATCGCGGCCGACGACGCCGCCATCCAGCTCGCCTACGCCCAGAAGGTCATCATCGTGCCCGGCTACGGCCTCGCCGCCGCCCAGGCCCAGCACCAGGTGGCCGAGCTCGCTTCGCTGCTCGAGGAGCGCGGGATCGAGGTCAGCTACGCCATCCACCCGGTGGCGGGCCGCATGCCCGGTCACATGAACGTGCTGCTGGCCGAGGCCAACGTGCCTTACCCGCTGCTCAAGGAGATGGATGAGATCAACCCGGAGTTCCCCCGGGCCGACGTGGCGCTGGTGATCGGCGCCAACGACGTCACCAACCCCGCCGCGCGGCGGCCAGGCACCGCGATCTCCGGCATGCCCATCCTGGATGTGGACCACGCCAAGAGCATCATCGTGATCAAACGGTCGATGGCCTCCGGCTATGCGGGTATCGACAACGAGCTGTACGTCGACCCGAAGACCAGCATGTTCTTCGCGGACGCGAAGTCGGCCCTGACCGAGCTGACCGCCGCCGTCAAGACCCTGGTCGCCTGAGCGCGGGGCAAGGTGCCTAGGGCCGGGAAGGCCCACCCACACCGGGCCGCCAGCTGAGCACGAGTACTCAGCATGAAATGAGCATGGCCGCTCAGGCGGCAGCCCTGCCCGGCGATACACGCTGACTGTATGGAATCGCGGCCTCCGTTCCATGACGCGCGGCGGGCGGCGTGCCCCCAGCGGTCGGTCTGAGGGACCATCGGCATCATCCTCGCGGTTGTGCTGGCCCTCGGCGGGCTGGCGGTCCCCTACCTGATCGGCCTGCTCGCGGCGGGGGGGCGGGGTGCACGCCGACGACCTGTTCCTGCTCGTCAGGCTTTATCTGGGATTCATCGGCAGGATCCTGTTCAAGGACTTCCGCGATGTCCGCGGGGACATCCTGTTCGGCAAGCGCACGTTCCTCGTCCGGCACGGGTGGCACTGGACCTGCATCTTCGCCGCGTGCTGCTGGCTGGAGGCCCCCCTGGGTCAGCCCAGCCCCCCCGCCGCAGGGCAGCAAGCTGCCGGCCCAGCTCCCGCTGCATCACCGGGATGGTGTCCGAGTCACTCATGTCCCGCTCAGCACCCCTGGCACCCCGGCGAGGCTCACCTAGCGCCATGGCCGACCTGCCTCATCCGGCCGCCCGGCGTGGCGGGAAGTCAGCGCTGGGGTGTCCGCGCACAGGGCGCGGTATGTGGCGCGCTCCTCACGTGCCGACCGCAGCAGGTCATGACGCTCCGCTGCCGGGACTGGGGATGGCGTCAGGTTCCCGCTCAGGTAGCGGCACAGCCCCGTCCACTAGTTCAAGGTCGAGCACAGCGGGCAGTGCCCGCTCGCAGGGCCAGGCGGCACCCCAGCACGCGACGCGGTGGCCGTGTTCGCTCACGTGCTCGCCTAGCGCCCGGATCGCCCCGGCCCGCGACAGCTCCAGGCAGGCGCTGACACCGGTCATCGGCGCCCCGGCGGACCCTTATGGCCCGCTGGCCGGGTTTCGTTCCCCCGGCCATCCGGCTGTCATCGCGTGTGCGATCACTGCTGCGGCCAGCGCCGGCTGGCGGGCGGGTGCGATGAGGTCTGTACAGGGCCGTATGTACCACCAGGAACCGCCTCGCAATGGCCAGGCCAGGACCTGCTCACCTGCCCTGCCTGGCGCCAGGCCGGTCATGTGCAGGCGCGGCAGCGGGCGGTCGGCGTCCAGGACTGGTGCCAGTCCGAGCTTGCGCAGCTCGGCCTCCAGCGCCATCAGATGGGCGGTCATCGCCGTGCGCCGGCGGGACGCGTAACACGGCTGTCCTGCGAGTTCACTAATCGTCCTGGTTCCATTTCCGGTAATGCCGACCGGCGGCGCGGGCCGGGCACATCCCCGCGCGGCGTGCCCGGGCCGCAGCCCGCTGACGGGGCCGTCGGCTCTGGCAGCCACGGTTCAGACCCGGATGACGCTGTGACGGCGGGCTCGACATCGTTGCTGCGCTGGGGCGGCCCGGCCCGCACGGGTGAGGAACCCGCGGTGCCTTCACGCTGGCCGAGCAGTGCCAGCGCCGCGGCCACGTCCGCCATGTCGGCCTGTTCGCCGTCCTTGCGGGCGTGGTACCCGGCCAGGTCCCAGCCGCGCGAACGCCAGGCGAACGTCAAGGCCGGTTCCAGGCCGTCGCGGCGCACGGTGACCACGAACCTGCGCGGCACTTCCCCGCGGACAGCGACCTCCACACCCTGGTGCTGCCGGGCGTGGCAGAACGCGACGATGTGGCGGATCACCGCCGGGAGAGAGAGCCAGGGGGAACGGCGCCTGGCTGTGGTCGCGTGGCGCCCAACGATCAGCCTTCCTCAGGTGATGGCGATGGGAACGCGCGCCCAGGGGTGCCTGAACTGCCGCGGCGGGTAGTGCAGCCGGCTGGCCGGGGCTCACGGTGACGCCGACCCGCTGGCCACCAGGACGGGGACGAGCGCGGGACGTGGCCTGCTAGCGGCCGCCCGTGCCCGGCCACGGGCCTCAGGGGGCCTGCCGCTTGGGCCGTCGGGGTCGCCAGGGTGCCGGTACCCGGGCCGGGGCCAGGGTGGCTACCTGGTCCCGGGCCACGCCGGGAAGCAGCGCCGTGCCGGTCCTGGCTGGCAGGCCGCGGGCGGGGCCGCGTTCTGGTGAGCGCCTGCGGCGTCGCCATCCTGGACCGGGGGCTGGGCATCGAGCAGCCGGTACAGCAGCCCGGCCAGTTCTGGCGCTGTGGGTGCGCTCACCAATCCGGCGTGGCCTGCCAGCGCCCACCAGGCGCGTGTGGCATGCCCGAACCAGGCGGGCACGCCGGCGAAGCGGCGGGCGAGCGCGGCCTCGCCGTCACGGATCGCGGCCTCATGCCCATCGGGTGAGACCACCGCGGCGGCGGTGCCAGCCCAGCGGACGTCCGCCCAGATCAGCCTTCCGCGGTGATCGCCGCAGACGCCCCTGCGTACCGACAGCCCCCGCACGACTACCAGTCCCCGGCCGTGCTCGCTGCCGGGATCGTCGATCTCCACCGGCCAGGTCGCGGCGCCGCTGTCAGCGACGGCGACCCGGACCACCGCCCCATACCAGGTGACATCGACGGTGAACCGTCCGCCCTGCCCGCTCAGTGTGTGGCGGATCGCATTGGAGCTAAGTTCGTTCGCCACGGTGACCACGTCGTCACGTGCCGGGCAGGGCGGGAGCAGCGAGGCCAGCCACCGCCGCAGCACGCCGAGCTGGCGCTCATCGCCGGGGAACTCCCGCCGCCAGCACTCCCCTGGCACTAGCGTCGGTGACGCCGGGGTCGCGCCGCTGGCCCGCTCCGGCGCCCCGCTGGCAGGTGGCATGTGTCCTCCTCAGCAGCATGTCCCTGGTAGCCGGCCGGGCGCGGCGGCTGGCGGCTCCCGGCTGGGCTGGCCTGGTCACTGTGTGGTCGTGCTGGCGTCTCGTGATCGTTGTCCTACCTTGAGCCATGCAAAGAGCAAAGTGACGTACGATCCGGCCTACGAATCAGAACGCCCGGCGTCCGGTGACAGATGGGCCATTGCGCCGCTGAATGGTTCGTGGCACTCTGAGCCAGGAATGGCTGCAGGAGGCAGATGTGACCGATACCCGGCCGGGCGGGCCGACCGTGCTGCGCATGATCTTGGGCAGGCAATTGCAGGCACTGCGGGAAAAGGCCGGGATGTCCTATGAGCAGGCCGCCGAGGCGATCTACTCCTCAGAGTGGACCGTCCGCCGGATGGAACGCGCCGAAGGCGGCCTCAAACCACTGACCGTCAAGAGCCTGCTGATGGCCTACGGCGTCACCGACGTCCGGGAAATCGACGCGTTCCTCGCCCTGTCCCGCGATGCCAGCAAGCCCAGCTGGTGGCACAGCTACGACGACGTCCTGCCGTCCTGGTTCCGCATCGCGGTCGGGCTGGAGGAGTCAGCCAGCCTCATCCGCGCCTACGAGCCCCAGGTCGTCCCCGGGCTGCTGCAGACCCCCGACTACATCCGGGCCATCAGCACCGCCAGCTTCCCCGGCGCCACCGAAGAAGAGACGCAGCGCCGCGTCGCGCTGCGCCTGGCCCGCCAGGAATTCCTCACCCGGCCCGGCGCCCCCGACTACTGGGTAGTGCTGGAGGAGACCGTGCTGCGCCGCCCGGTCGGCGGCCCCAAGGTCATGCGAGCCCAGCTCGCGCACCTGATCGAGGCCGCCGGGCGCCCGAACGTCACCATTCAGGTCATCCCGTTCGCCGCTGGCTGGCACCCGGCGCTGTACGGGATGTTCAACATCTTCCGGTTCCCCGGCAACGAACTGCCAGACGTCGTCTACAGCGAGAACCTGACCAGCGCCTACTACCTGAACAAGCCCGAGGACACCACCAGGTACACCGAGGCGCTGGACCACATGTGCGCCCAGGCCACCCCACCGGACCAGACCATCACCATCCTCCGCGACATCATGAAGGAGACCTGACATGGACACACAGCACGTGCGCAACGGAATGCCCGCCGCCGACCTCGGCAGCCAGGGCTGGGCCAGGCCGTGGAGCGACAACGGCGGCTCCTGCCTGGAAGCCAAGAAACTCCCCGGCGGCAAGGTCGCCCTCCGCCAGTCGGCCGACCCCGACAGCCCCGCGCTCATCCTGGAACCCGCCGAGATCCGCGCCTTCGTCCAGGGTGCTAAGGCCGGCCTCGCCGACGAACTCCTGCCCTGACTACCAGCTAGGCGCGTGTCCCCCGCCCACGGTAACGGGTGGGGGACGCGCGCGGACGTTTCCGGACACGTAAGGTGCCCGGGAATGTCCGGGCCGTGAAAGAAAGCGTGATGTCTATCGAACTCGGCGCGTGGCTGCGCCAGCAGCGCCAGGCCCGCGGCTTGTCCCGGCCAGAGATGGCCCGTCGGCTCATCCAGGCCGCCGAGGCCCGGGGTGACACGTCGATACCCTGCCTGGACAGCGTGTGCCACAACCTGTACCGGTGGGAACGGGGCGAGGACGGCCTGTCCGAGCGCTACAAGCTGTACTGCTGCCAGGTTCTCGGCATCCCGCCCGCCCAGTTCGGCCCCGGCCAGCCAGACGGACAGCCCGCAGCCACACAAACGCCCGGAGCCATCACCCTGGCAATCGCACCTGGCTTACCTGGGGTCCCACAGCTCACCCAGGCCCCTTGCCTCGTACCCGGCCTGGCCGATCCGGCGCTACTATCGCCTGTCGCCGTCGCCTACCGTGGGATACAAGAGCCCGATATGGGCGATTCCGCGATCAGGCAAGAGGTGCTCATGGCCGCACATGAGGGCAGTGAACACGCCGCACAAGCCGAACAGCGCGGCATCGGCGACACCACCCTGGAACAGTTGCGCGCTGATGTGACCAGAGTGTCGCGGGAGTATATGACGGGTGAGCCGTTCCCCCTGTTCCTGGAAATGCGCCGGGTACGCGGCAGGATGCACGACGCGCTCGACCGCCGCATGTGGCCCCGCGACGCCAGGGACCTCTACTTCCTGCTCGGATGCATCAACGGCCTCATGGCGGTCGCCGCCAAGGATCTTGGTTACCCACAGGCCGCTGAGGAATTGATCCGGGCCGGATGGGCCTACGCTGTCGCGTGTGACCACCGTCCGCTAATGGCGCGCCTGCGTGTCGAAGCGGCCGACGTTGCCTACTGGGACCAACCCAAACGTAGCCGTGACCTCGCGCTGAGCGGCCTGGACTACCTGGCCGAGGGGCCCAATGCGGCGTATATCCACCTCAAGGAGGGCCGGGCAGCCGCACGCCTGGGTGACGCCGACGCGGCCCGCCGCGCCATCGGGGAGGCCAGCGAAGCCAGGGAACGCCCGCACCGCGACGACCTGCTGGTGATCGGCGGCGAGTTCAATTTCTCCCGGGCCA
Source organism: Actinomycetota bacterium (assembly GCA_003541285.1). GTDB lineage: Bacteria > Actinomycetota > Actinomycetes > Streptosporangiales > Streptosporangiaceae > UBA9676. The sequence continues at coordinate 3,747 of DPMS01000420.1, read as the reverse complement.
GCCAGTACTACCTGGCCGGCTCGACCCTCATTGAAATCCCAGGCGCGGAAAGGGACGCCGCCGCCGAACTCGAACGTGCCATCGAGCGGTACGAGGCAGGGCCAGAGCCCGGTGAGGATCACAGCCGGCATTCCGTGATGATCACCCGCATCGATCTCGCCACCGCCCGGCTCCGCGCTGGGCAGGTCGAGGGCGCCGTCGCCGTACTGGAACCGGTGCTGTCCCTTGCCCCTGGCCGACGCATCAGCGGCCTGGCTCTGCGCTTCAGCCGCACGCGCACCGAACTTGCCCAGCCGATCTTCCGGGGCTCTGCCCAAGCGCGCGAGCTGGAAGAACAGATCGAGGAGTTCGGCCGCGAGACGATCGGCGCCGGAGTGCACACCCTTTCCGGCGGTCCGAGCTGATGCAGTTTCCCCGGTTCCGGCCGGGGGTGCGCAGGTGGGTGGCACGAACCCTCGTTCGGCGTCATGGGAGCACCGTGCGGGCGTTTCGCGGGCCTTTTCCACGTGCATGTGTGCCGGCCAGTGCCTGGCGTGTGCTGTTACGTGCAGTTCAGGCCCCACGCTGGGCAGGCTGGGGACTCAGGGGCAGCGGTTCGCCGATGATGTTGCGCGGGTTGTCCAGCCATATCCGGGTGCTTTCGGCGTCGACGGTGATCCCGTACCGCTGGCGGCCGGGTGATCCTGAGCGCAGCCAGGACCGGTAAGCGGCCACGACCTCGTCCCACAGGCGGCGAGGACCGAACTGGGTGACCGGGAAGTCGGCGGCGCCGGGTTCGTAGTCGCACGCTGCCCACGCCCCGCCGGGGTTGCCCGCCTCGTACAGCAGCAGGGATGTGGCGCCGTCTTGCTCGCGGATGGTGTGCCAGCCGACGCCGGGCACCTGGGCGGTAATGGCCAGGCAGGCCCCGTCGCCAGCGCCGGCGATGGACCGGGGGTCCAGCCGGGTCGTGGCGGTGCCGGCCTGGCTGTGGTGGTGGGGGTTCCAGACGGCTGCCCGGCGCTGGGCGCGCAGCATCATGTAGGTGGCCGGGCCGTGGAACGAGCCGACCGCCGTCGACTCGTCGACGACGGCCAGCCGCAGCTTGTGGCCGGTGGAGCCGCCGGGTGACCAGGGCAGGACGATCAGCCCGCCGGGCCGTGCCTGAGCGATCCATGCCCGCGGGATGTCGGCGATGCCGCAGGTGACGTGAATGCGGTCGTAAGGCGCCCCACCGGGGTCACCGGCCGCGCCGTCGCCGGTGATCAGGCGCGGGGCGTACCCGGCGGCCTTGATGGCGGCGGCGGCCTTGGCGGCCAGCACCGGGTCCACCTCGATCGAAGTGACCTGGTGATCCCCGGCGATGTGGCAGAGCAGGGCAGTGGTCCAGCCTGATCCGGTTCCGATCTCCAGGATCCGGTCGCCAGGCCGCACGTCCAGCAGTTCCAGGAACTCGACGACGACGCCGGGGGCCGACACCGACGACGTGGCAAGCCCCTGCCCGCTGGCCGGGTCGCCGACACCGTCGTCGGCCTGGATGACGATGGAGGAGTCGGAGTAGACGGCATCCTGCCAGCTCATCGGGTCCACGGCGGCGTCAATCCGCCGCCCGGCGCTGCCCGGCGTGTCGCTCGCCGCCCAGCCAGCCTGCGGGACGAACAGGTGCCGGGGGACCGCGCGCAGCGCCTCGGCCCACCGCAGGTCGGTGAGCAGCCCCCGCCGCTGCAGGTCGCCAGCGAGCCGCCTAGCGCGCCAGGCGGCGCTGGCGGCGGTCACCGGGTCCATGCCGGTCCCGCCTCCAGCACGTCAGCGATCGAACTCGCCACGGGCAGGCCCGCTTCCCCGGCCAGCCAGCCCCATTCACCACGCTGGTTTGTTTCCAGGAAAACCCATTGGCCCGACATGTCGCAGACCAGGTCAGCGGCCCCGTACACCAAGCCGAGCCTGCGGTGCAGCTCGACCAGCGCCGAGGCCACATCTGCGGGAAGATCGATGAGTGCGTACGTGAGCGCGTCGTAGTCGCTGCGCCAGTCGATCCGCGCCTGCTCGCTGGCCGCGTCGATCCGCACCGCATGCACCCGCGACCCGATGACCACCGCCCTGGCCTCGCACAGCTTGGGCGTGATCTGCTGCTGGAACAGGTGCGCGGTCAGCGCCAGCGCGGGGTCCAGCAGCAGCTCCGGGTCTTCTATCGGCGAGGTGTACAGCGCGCGGATCCGGCCCTCGTCGGTGTGCCAGAAACCGCCCAGGGCCTTGTAGATGACCGGCTGCCCGAGATCCGTAGCCCAGGTATGGGCCGCCTGCGGGTCGGAGGTGATCAGCGTGGGCGGGATGGCCAGCCCCGCGCTGGCCGCCGCGGCGAGCTGGACGGGCTTGTACTCCGCCCGCGCCGCTGCGACCGGGTCGTTCAGCCACAGGCAGCGCCCGTCCAGGCCGAGGGCGGCCAGCGCCCCGCCGAACCCGCGCCGCGCCTCACCGTAGGCGAACGCCCGCTCCGGGGCGGACATGCGCTCGTTCATCTGGAACTGGGTCGGGCGGCGGCAGTAGATCGCCCCCACCTGTGATAGCTCCACCAGTTCGTTCCCGCCGCAGGTGAGCGGGCCCGCCCATGCGTGGCCGGAGGTGATCGTGGCGGCCATCGCGATCTTGCCGGGGAAGTCCGCGGCGTCGAGCCTGATCACGGGCACGCCGCGCACGGCCAGTTCCGCGGCCACCTGGCTGGCGGCCTGGTCGGCCTCATCGGTGAGGATCAGGACGGTATGCGCCACGAATCGCCAGTCCTTCCTCGCTGGTCAGTCGGAGCCGATTTCTTCGGGTGCGTTGCCGTCCGGGCTGTTCGACGTGGGCTTCGTCCCGCCCTCGTGCTTGCCCGCCCTGATGGCCGGAACGGTCAGAAACCGCAGCCCCCACGGCCGGGCAGCACTGGCCGGGCTGGCCGAGGCAGAACACAAGCGGCGGAACGGCAGCAACGGGAACACATCGCCTACCCTGAACGTCAGGCCGCGTGACTCCCCATCGGGCGAACAGGTGACGAGATCCACGCCATCACCGGCAGAACGAGTGGCTGGCACGCTCATTAAAGATCCTTCCCTTCCCGGGCGCCCAAGCGCCCCGGCTTATCTCATTGTGAACGCTCCGTCTTCACCTGACCACAAACCGCGACGGCTGCCTTCAGGTGCTACGGTGGCCGACGCCGCCGTAGATCCAGGCTTTGGCGAGGTCTTTCGGGCGGGGCTTGCCGTCCGGCCGCCACAAGGGCACCTGGACCAGGCCGGGCTCGACCAAGTCCCAGCCATCGAAGAGCGCTGCGATCTGCGCGTGGCCGCGCAGTGTGATGGGCGACGTGGCCTGGTCGTACACGGCGGCAGCCTGCTGGGCGGCCTCGGGTCGGAAGTCCCTGGTCCCATGCGACAGTGCTATGTAACTGCCCGGGGCCACCGCGTCCCGCAATGTGGCGATGACGCGGGTGGGGTCCTCGTCATCGGTGAGGAAATGCACAATCGCGACCAGCAGCAGGCCCACCGGCTCGCTGAAGTCGATCAGCTCACCGACCTTCGGGTGCCGGAGGATGGCTTCGGGGTCCCGCAGGTCGGCCAGGACGATCCGGGTGGTGCCGCTCCCGGTCAGCAGCGCGTTGGCGTGCGTATGCACGATCGGGTCGTTATCAACGTAGACCACGCGCGTCCCGCGCGCGGTTTGCGCGGCTACCGCATGCACATTACCCGCCGTGGGGATGCCTGTGCCGATGTCGAGGAACTGCCGTATCCC
>DPMS01000421.1 GCA_003541285.1 Actinomycetota bacterium | reverse complement strand
GAGGTCATCGACCTGCGGACGCTGGTGCCGCTGGACGCCGCCACCGTGCTCGGCTCGGTCAGCCGCACCGGCCGCCTGGTGGTGGTGGAGGAGAACCCGGGCCAGCTCGGCTGGGGCGCCTCGGTGGCGGCCATCGCGGCGGAGGAGGCGTTCGGCGCGCTGGCCGCCCCGGTCACCCGGGTCAGCGGCGGGAACGTGCCGCTGCCGACGGCCGCCTCGCTGGAGGCCGAAGTGGACGTGTCGGTGCCGCGGGTCGTCGCGGCGGTACGCGGTGTGCTGGGCGCCAGCGGGCCGCTCAGCGGTGCCAGTCAGCAGAAAGGGTGAGATCAATGGAGATTCGCGGTGAAGAAGTGCTGCTGCCCGTCTCAGCGGTATCGGCGTTCCCCCGGCCGCACTGGCTGCAGGGCCGGGTGCTCGGCTCGCTGAGCGAGCCGGTCTACCGCAGCCACAACCTGCGGGTGGCCTACGAGGACGCCTGCAAGATCTGTGCGCGCGAGCAGGAAAAGGCCGGGCTGGACATCCTGTGTGACGGCGCCCAGTACTACGAGTGGGAGGCGCCCGGGTTCCAGCTGGAGCCGATCTTCCACTTCATCCCGGAGAACCTGGGCGGCTTCGCCCCGTACGGGCCACCCGGCGAGGGCGCGAAGTACCGGCCGTTCTACCAGGCCGTGGTCAAGGGCAAGATCACCTGGGAGCGGCCCGTCTTCGAGAGCGTGGTCATGACCATGCAGAACGCCACCGACAAGCCGTTCAAGGTGGCGTTCCTCGGCCCGGCCCAGCAGAGCATCATCGTCAAGGATGAGTACTACGGCGACCAGGTCGCCGTAGCCCGGGACCTGGCCGTGGCCATGAACCAGGAGCTGAAGTACCTGGTCAGCATGGGCCTGGAGGCGGTCCAGCTGATCGACGTGCTCGCGCCGTACACGCAGGACATGTGGCAGATCGAGATGCAGGACATCATGTTCGACGGCGTGGACGCGATCAAGTTCTGGCACATCTGCTACGGCAGCGTGGACGGGCAGCGGGACGTGTTCGAGGGTCACGCCGCCGAGATGATGCCGCTGTTCAAGGAGTCGCCCGCCGACGTGATCCACCTGGAGTTCACCAACAAGGGCTTCGACGAGCTGGCGGCGTTCCGCGACTTCCCCACCGACAAGGTGCTCGGCGTGGGCGTGGTGGACGCCAAGAACCTGCAGGTGGAGACGGCGGAGCAGATCGAGGCGCGGATCCGCCGCGCGCTGGAGGTGGTGCCTGCCGACCGGCTGCTGGTCGCGCCGGACTGCGGCCTGGGCTACTTCAGCCGGACCGCTGCCTACGCCAAGCTGCGCAACATGGGGCAGGCCGCCGCGGCGGTGCGGGGCACGCTGTGACGCCCGGGCCCGGGTCAGGCCGGGAAACCCCGCCCTGACCAGCCGCGCGAGCCGGCGCCAGCCGCAGGCCGGCCCGCGCGGTGTTACATTCGCCAGGGAGGCGCGTATGACCGCACGGTCAGCCCGCAAGGTGCTGGGCCTGCAGCTGAGCGTGGGTGATCACATCTGCGGCTTCTACCGCAGGCCCTCCGAGCGCGACGACATCCTCATCCCGTTCCTGGTCGAGGGCCTCAAGGCGGGCGACAAGTGCACCTGCGTGGTGGACAGCTGCACCCCGGACGACGTGCTGGCCAACATGTCCGAGCACATCGAGGTGGACCCGTACGTGTCCGGCTGCCAGCTCGAGGTGCTCGACTCTTACGGCACCTACCTGGCTGGCGGCGGCTTCCTGCCGGAGCGGATGCTGCGGTTCTGGGAGGCCAAGGCCCGGCAGAGCCTGGGCGGGGAGCGCGCGTGCCCGGACGGGCCCGTGATGGCCCGGAACATCGGTGACATGAGCTGGGCGCACCGGGGCGGCGGGCGGGTGACCGGCGACCTGCTGGGCTACGAATCCGAGCTCAACCGCATCATGTCCGACTTCCCCCAGGTCAACCTGTGCCTCTACGACCTGACCCGGTGCACCGGTGACCTCATCATGGACGTGCTGAAGACGCACCCCAAGGCACTCCTGGGAGGCATGGTCATCGACAACCCGTACTACCTGGAGCCCGACGAGTACCTGGCCAGCCGCCCGGGCTGAGCCGGCACCAGCCCCGGGCGGGCTGGATCACCGGCCGTACGCCTGCCAGTGGGCGCCGAACAGGGCCTCCTCGCTGATCACCTTGGGCTCGACCGGCCGGGACACCCAGGTCAGGTTGATGAAGTGCCGGGCGTTGACGTTCTCGGTGGTGATGTTGCCGCCCCAGGTGCCGCAGCTGAGGCTGAGCGTGAACGGCAGCCCGTTGCGCGGGCTGCCCGCGCCCTCGTTGAGGTTCTGGTTCACCAGCACCCGCGCCGTCTTGGTCAGCATGGCCAGCCGCTCGACGTTCGCATCCGAGCTGGTGTGGATTCCGCAGGTATGGCCGAGGCCCTGGTAGGCGGTGATCGCGTTGACCAGCTCCGCGGCGGCGGTGATATCACCCTGGTAGGAGTAGATCGCCAGCACCACGGACAGCTTCTCCCCACTGAACGGATGGTCCGGCCCGGTGCCGTCCTCCTCGACCAGCAGCATCGGGCAGCCGGGGCCGACCTCGAACCCGGCCAGCCCGGCGATGTGCGGCGCGGACTTGGCCACCACCTTGACCGACGGCACCGCCCCGCCGTCCGGCCACATCACCGCGCCCAGCGCCTCCTTCTGCCGGGCGTCACACAGATGCGCACCGGCCCCGGTGAGCCGCCGGACCAGTTCGTCGTAGACGTCCTCGTGCGCTACCACCGCGTTGTCCGCCAGGCAGCTGGTCGCGTAGTCGAATGTCTTCGCGGTGACGATCGCGGCCGCGGCGTCGGCCAGGTCCGCGGTCTCGTCCACCACGTGCACCGCGTTGCCCACGCCCACGCCGTAGGCCGGGGTGCCGGAACTGTAGGCGGCGTGCACCATGCCCGCCCCGCCGGTGGCCACGATCAGGTCGGCCTGGCGCATCAGCTCCTGGGTCTTCGGCAGCGACGGCGCGGGCAGCGACTGCACCAGGTCGGCAGGCGCGCCCACCTGCTCGCAGGCGGCCCGCATGAACCCGACCACGGCCTCGGTGGCCCCAGTGGTCCGCGGGTGCGGGGCGCAGATGATCGCGTTGCGGCCCTTGAGCGCGAACAGCGCCTTGACCGGCGGGGTCGCATCCGGGCCGGTGGTCGGGATCAGCGCGGCGACCACCCCCACCGGCTTGGCGATCTTCACCAGCCCGGCGGAGGGCAGCTCCTCCACCACCCCGACGGTAAGCATCCCGGTCATGTCGGCCAGCACGCCGGTCACCCGCTTGTGGATCTTGGCGACCTTGTCCGCGTAGTTGCCGAACCCGCCCTCGTCCACGGCCTGCCGGGCTAGCGCCTCGGCGTGATCCTTGCGCACCACCGCCCAGGCCACCGCGGTGACCAGCTCGTCCACCTGTTCCTGGGAGTAGTGCTCGATGGCCCGGGCGGCCGCGCGTGCCCGGCCCACCACCGCCGCGACCTCATCCCGGACCGGGCTGCCTCCCTGCTCACCATGCTTGCTCACGCCGTGATCACTCATGTCAGCCAGGGTGACCGGTCCGGCCGGTGATTCCACTGATCTGCAAGGTCGAGCTTGGGCGCCTTCTTCGTCCTGGCAAGACCTGACCCCCGCCTGAGCCCGGCCCGCATGCTCGTTTACGACAGGCACCTTCATGACCGGGCACACGGGACGGCAGGAGCGCGGGTGGCACAGCTGGTGGTGATCGGCGGCGGCGCCGCCGGGATGTCGGCGGCCTCGGCCGCCCGGCGCGTCGACCCCGCGCTGGAGGTGGTGGTCTGCGAGGCCGGCGGCTTCGCCGCCTACGGGATGTGCGGGATCCCGTACTACCTCAGCGGCGTGGTGCCGGAAGCGGAGGACCTGCTCGCCTACCCGCCCAGCGAGTTCCGGGAGCGGCGCGGCATCGATCTGCGGCTGCATACCCGGGTCACCGGGATCGACTCGGCCGCCCGCAAGCTGCGGCTCAGCCCGGCCGGCCACGGGAAGGGGGAGATCCACGGCAGGCCCGCCGCGGACCAGGTCCTGGGCTATGACGCGCTGGTCGTGGCCAGCGGCGCCGACCCGGTCCGCCCGCCGGTGCCCGGCCTCGGCGAGCGGCGCGTGTTCGCGATCCGGTCCCTGGACGAAGCGGTCGAGCTGCGGAAGCTGCTGGCCAGCGGCACGGTCCGCCGCGCCGTCGTGGTCGGTGCCGGGTACATCGGCCTGGAGACGGCGGAGGCGCTGGTCGGCGCGGGTGCGGACGTGGACGTGGTCGAAGCGCTGCCGCGGGTACTGGGCAGCGTGGACGAGCCGGTCGCCGCGCTGGCCCAGGCCGAGCTGGAGCGGCACGCCCGGCTGCGGCTCGGCGCCCGGCTGGACGCGGTGGACATGGGCGGCACCCCGGGCGGCCTGACCGCGGTGGTGGACGGCACCGAGATCGCCACCGACCTGGTGGTCATCGCGGCAGGCGTGCGCCCGGCCACGGACCTGCTGATCCAGGTGGGCGCCGAGCACCTGCCAGACCGTTCCGTGGTGGTGGATGAGCAGATGCGCACCTCGCTGCCGGGCGTGTTCGCGGCCGGGGACGCGGTCGCGCTGCCGCACCTGGTGCTGGGCGGCCCGGCCTGGGTGCCGCTCGGGCCCGCCGCCAACAAGACCGGCCGGGTGGCCGGGACGGTGGCCGCCGGCGGTACCGCCTCGTTCCGCGGCGTGGTCGGCACGGCGGTGGTAAAGGTGTTCGACCTTGAGGTGGCCCGCACCGGCCTGGGGCTGGCCGAGGCGCAGGCGGCCGGGCTGGACGCGGTGGCCACCGACGTGGTCTCCCGCTCGCGGGCCAAGTACTACCCGGGCGGCTCGCCGCTGCATGTCCGGCTGGTGCACACCCGGGACGGACGGCTGCTCGGCGGGCAGCTCGCGGGCCGGGAGGGGGCCGCGAAACGCGTCGACGTGCTGGCGGCCGCGCTGCACGCCAGGTTCACCGTGGCCGACCTGGCCGCCCTCGACCTCAGTTACGCCCCGCCGTTCGCGCCGGTCTACGACCCGGTGCTGGCGGCCGCCAACCAGGCGGCCCGCGGACTGGCCCCCCTGACCGCTGGAGGATCCTGATGAGCCTGCACCCGCTGGCCGACAAGCGGGCCCGCCTCGCCGACGCGGCCGCCCTGGTCACTGACGGCGCCGTCGTCGCGCTGGGCGGCGGCCTGTCGGCCCGGCTGCCCATGGCCCTGGTCCGGGAGCTGATCCGGCAGGGCAGGCACGGGCTGCACCTGGTCGGGTCGGCGCACAGCATCGACGTGGACCTGCTGGTGGCGGCCGGGGCGGTACGCCGGTGCGAGGAAAGCTACGTGGGGTTCGAGCAGGACCTCGGGCTGGCCCCCGCCTACCGCCGTGCCGCGGAGCAAGGCACGATCGAGGTGGCGGAGAGCTGCTGCGCCACCATCCTGGCCCAGCTGCGGGCGGCCGAGATGGGACTGCCGTTCCTGCCGGTCCGCGGGGTGCGCGGCTCGGACATCGTCTCGCTGCACCCCGAATACACCGAGATCACCTGCCCGTTCACCGGGGAGACGCTGGTGGCGGTGCCGCCGCTGCGCCCGGACGTGGCCCTGCTGCACGCGCCCGCCGGGGACCGGTACGGCAACCTGCACCTGGAGCAGCCGTACGTGCTGGACGAGCGGTTCGCCTCGGCGTCCGCCGCGGTGGTGGCCACCGTTGACGAGCTGGTGTCCACCGGCGAGGTGACGGCGGCCGGGATCACCATCCCGGCCCACCTGGTGGCCGCGGTGGCGGAGGTGCCCTACGGGGCACACCCGTCGTCCTGCTACCCGCGGTACGCCTACGACCGGGCCCACCTGCGCGAGTACGTGTCCGCGGCCCAGTCCGGGCCTGAGGGGCTGGAGAAATACCTGGCCACCTACGTCACCGGCAGCGAGGAGAGCTACCAGGTGGCGGTCGGGGCCGAGCGCCTCGCCGCGCTGGCCAGCTGGCCGGAGTCCATCCGCGCATGGCAGGAGTTGTTCACATGAGCTGGACGATCGACGAGTGGTTCGTGGTGGCGCTGGCCCGCACCATCAGGCCGGCCGAGACCGTGTTCCACGGCTTCGGCAGCCCGTGCGCACAGGTGGCCATGCACGTGGCGCGGCGCACCCACGCGCGGGACATGGTACTGGTCGAGGGGGCGATGTACGCGGTCAACCCCGACCCGCTGTTCATCCCGCCGACCAGCAACGACGCGAGCCTGGCCCGGGGTGCGGCGTACAGCATGCGGTTCGAGGAGTTCTTCGACGCCGCCATCCGCGGTGACGTGGACCGGATGTTCCTGTCCGGCGGGCAGATCGATGGGTACGGCAACACCAACGTCACCGCGATCGGGCCGGCCGGGCGGCCGAAGGTGAAGCTGGGGGGCGGGGGCGGCGGCTGCAACCTGTCCGCCACCATCGGCCACCTCACGCTGTGGACCACCCGGCACCGCAGCGGCCGGACCCTGGTCCGGGAGTGCGACTTCGTCACGGACATCGGGCACCGCACCCGGCTCGGCACCCGGGCCGAGCTCGGGTTCACCGGCGGCGGGCCGCAGTGGCTGGTCACCGAGCTCGGCGTGTTCGACTACCCCGGCGGCCAGGCCCGGCTGGCCCAGGTCTTCCCGGACGTCAGCGTGGCCGAGGTCCGCGCCGCCACCGGGTTCGGCCTGCAGGTTGCTGGGGACCTGCGCACCGTCCCCCCGCCGTCCGCGGCCGAGCTGGCCGTCGTGCGCTCGGTGGACCCGCTCGGGGTGCGCAAGTCCGAGTTCTCCGCCGCGGAACTGGCCCGGGTGTTCACGCCCGGCCACGGCCCGGGCTGCGCATGCTGAACGGACGGGACCGCCTCGCTGCTGTGTTCGAGCCGCGCCGGGTGGCCTTGGTCGGCGCCTCGGACCGGCCCGGCTCGGTGGGACGGCTGCTGTGGGACAACCTGGCCAGCTTCCCCGGTGAGGTGGTCCCGGTGAGCCAGGCGGCCCGGGTGGGCGGCCAGGTAGCCTACCCCGACCTACGGGACGTGCCCGGCCCGGTGGACCTGGCCGTGATCGCCACGCCCGCCGCCACCGTCCCCGGCATCGTCCGGGCGGCGGCCGGCAAGGGCGTCGCCGCAGTCGTCGTGCTCAGCGCGGGCTTTGCGGAGGCCGGCGACGAGGGCGCGAAACTGCAGGCCGAGGCGGTGGCCGCGGCCCGGGCCGGCGGCGTGCGGCTGGTCGGGCCCAACTGCTTCGGGGTGCAGAACGCCGACCTGCCGCTGAACGCCTCGATCGCGGCGGGCCTGCCGCCCGGCGGCGGGGGCGTCACCATCGTCACCCAGTCCGGGTCCTACGGGATGGCCGTGCACGCCCTCGGCCAGGACGAGGGCTTCCGCGTGGCCAAGGTGTTCGCCGCGGGCAACAAGGCGGACATCAGCGACGCGGAACTGCTCGCCTACCTGCGGGAGGACACCGCCACGTCGGTCATCTGCCTGCTGCTGGAGTCGATCACTGACGCCCGGCGGTTCTTCACCGAGGCCTGCCTGACCACCCCGCACAAGCCGGTCATCGCGGCCGTGGGCGGCCGGACCGGCGCCGGGCAGCGGGCCGCACTGTCGCACACCGCCGCGCTGGCCACCGACGACGCGGTCCGCGATGCCGCGCTGCGCCAGGCCGGGGTGGTCCGGGTGCGTACCGGCCTGCAGGCGCTCGACGCAGCCCGGGCACTGTCCGGCCAGCCGGCGCCACGCGGCCCCCGGGTCGCGGTGGTCACCAACTCCGGTGGCACCGGGGTGGAGCTGACCGACCTGCTGGCTGACGAAGGCCTGGTGGTCCCGGAGCTGAGCGAATCCCTGCAGGCGCAGCTGCGGGCGATCATGCCGGGGTACGCCAGCGCCCGGAACCCGGTGGACATGACCCCGGCCTGGCACCTGTTCGGCACGGTGTACCCGGGCGCGATCGAGGTGCTGGCCCGGTCCGGGGAGGTCGACGTGGTGATCCCGGTGCTGCTGCAGCGGTCCGCGTCGGCTGAGGTGGCGGCGGCCGTCCGGGACACGGTGGAGCGGCTGCGCCGGGATGGCGTGCCGGTCCCGGTGTACGTGTGCTGGGTGGCGCCTCGTGCCGCCGACGCGCATGCGGACGTGCTCCGCGATGCGGGCATCCCGTGCTATGCCTGGCCCGAGCGCACCGCGCGGGCAGTTGGCGTGGCCGTGCAGTGCGGCCAGCGCATGACTTACGAGGCGGGGGCCGGGGCGCTGGGAGACCAGCGCGCGCCTGAACGGCTTGCGCAGACCACCCGGACGTCCCGGCCGGCGTCGCTGGCGCCCGCTGACAGAACCTTGAACGGGGTGCTCAGCTCGGCGGCTGCGCGGGCACTCCTGGCTGATGCCGGGATTCCAGTGATTGAGACGATGCGGTGCAAGAGTGCCGAGACAGCGGTCGTGGCAGCCGGCCGGGTGGGGTATCCGGTGGTCGCCAAAGTCGATCACCTGGACTTGGTGCATAAGAGCGATGTGGGGGGCGTGCGGCTGGGGATCGATGGTCCGGAGGCGCTGCGGGCGGTTGCCAGTGAGCTACTTGGCCTGGCGCGCGGGGCGGCGGTGCTGGTGCAGCATCAGCACGAGGGCATCGAGGTGGTGGCCGGGGGCGTGCGCGACCCGGAGTTCGGGCCGGTGGTGCTGGCCGGGCTCGGTGGGGTGCTGGTGGAAACGCTGCACGACGTGCAGCTGGCGGTCGCTCCGGTAGACGAGGCGCAGGCTCTGGCCATGCTGCGGTCGCTGCGTGGGGCTGCGATCTTCGCCGGGTTGCGCGGCCAGCCAGCGGTGGACCTCAGTGCGGTGGCAGATGTGATCGTCCGGGTCGGTGGGCTGATGGCGGATAACCCGGAGATAGCCGAGCTGGACCTGAACCCGGTGCTGGCCACGGCGGACGGATGCGTGGCCGTGGACTGGCGGATCCGGACCGGGCCGGGGTAGCGCACCCCTCCCGGTCGGCCTCGGCCGGGATTTCTGCCCCGGCATGGGCACCCGCGGGCCGAGAACGGTCCCCGTGGAGGGAAGAAACGCGCTGGTCAGCTGGCCTACGCTCCTCGCACTTATCTGCGATTCCACGATCGGAAGGAGCGATGATGCTCATCGGCGGTCAGGACATCTTGCTGCCCACCACGATGGTCGGCAACTACCCCAATCCACGGTGGTACGACGGGCACGCGTTCGCCACGCTACCCAAGGGTGAGTTCATCCACGACTCGATCAGCAAGGAGGCGTTCGAGGACGTCGTCGGCGCGATCGTGCACGACCAGGAGGCCGCGGGCCTGGACGTGATCAGCGACGGGAAGGTCTACGGCGGGGACTCCCCGTACGGCACGATCCTGTACTACTACCTGGAGCGCATGTCCGGTTACCGGCTCTCCGGGCCGCCGATCGGCCTGCCAATCTACTCCACCCTCTTCTCCCCCACCTGTATCGGTGAGATCCGCCGCGAAGTCCCGTTCCACCTGGTCAACCTGCGTGCGGTGCGGAAAGCGACCAAGAAGCCGGTCAAGGTGTCCTACACCGGCCTCGGCGTGATCGCCGCGGCCACCACCAACCTGCACTACAAGGACACCAGGGAAGTCGCGATGGCGCTGGCCAAGGCGTTCAACGAGGACTTCCGGGAACTCGCGGACAACGGCTGCGACATCATCCAGCTGGATGAGTTCGTCTGGCCGTACGGCATAGGCGACTGGGAGATCGAGGCGCTCAACGCCGCCGTCGAGGGCGTGAACTGCGAGTTCTGGGTGCACACCTGCTGGGGCAACTACTCCGGGACGCCCGCCTACTTCCCGGACGAGACGCAGACCGAGTTCGGCGCGTTCGTGCTGGACAAGCGGGCCTCGGACGCGCCCGCGCCGGAACGGGCGCACGCCATCTTCCCGCACGTGCTGGACGCCAACATCACCGCGCTGAACTACGAGGTCGGCCGGACCGGACCGGATGACCTCAAGCCGCTGACCGACAACAACTGGACCAAGCCGTTCGTGGCCGGGGTCATCGACGTCAAGTCCACCGTCACCGAGAGCGCGGACGAGGTCGCCGACCGGATCAGGCAGGTGCTGGAGTACGTGCCCGCGGGCCGGCTGGGCCTGTCCACCGACTGCGGGCTGATCAACCTGCCGCGGATGATCGCCGCAAGCAAGCTGCGTGCGCTCGCCGACGGCGCCGCCATGGTCCGGGCCAAGTTCCAGGGCTGAGACTGGGCCTGGGCCCGCCCCGCCCGCGGCGGGGCGGGCCCAGGAGTGCCTGGACTGCCAGGGTCAAGGAACGCCGGGAACCTCACCCCGCCAGGTTAGCGAAACTCCGGTGCCCGCGTGCCTATGGTGCGACCACACCATCGAGTGAGAGGCGCACCATGCCCGAGTGTCCCACCTTCCTCCGCCTGCCGGACCGGCCGGCCAAGCCCCGGTCCCGCGGCATCACCCACGTCCTGGACAGCGGGCTCACCCCGGAGGCGACCCGGGCCTTCCTGGGCCAGGCCGCGTCCCTCGTGGACATCGTCAAAGTCGGCTGGGGCATCGGTTACGTCGACCCAACGCTGGAAGAGCGGGCCCGCATCTGCGTGGACCATGACTGCCCGGTCTCGCTGGGCGGGACGCTGCTCGAGGTCGCCGCGCTGCAGGACCAGGTCGGCGAGCTGCGGGACTGGGCGCTCAAGGTCGGCATGACCCATATTGAGGTGTCCAACGGGCTGCGGGCGCTGCCGGCCAGCCGGAAGCACGCCCTGGTGCGCGAGCTGGCCGCGGACTTCGTCGTCCTCGCGGAGACCGGTGCCAAAGAGGGCAACTACCCGCCGACGCCGGGCGAGTGGGCCGAGGAGATGGCCCGGGACCTCGACGCCGGCGCCTCCTGTGTGATCGCCGAGGGCCGGGAGAGCGGCACAGTCGGGCTGTACCACGCGGACCAGGGCATCCGCGAGGACTTGGTGTCGGCCATCCTGGACCGGATCCCCCCGGACAAGGTGATCTTCGAGGCGCCGGGCAAGAGCCAGCAGGCCTGGCTCATCCGGCACCTCGGGGCGGACGTGAACATCGGCAACGTCGCGCCAGCCAGCGTGCTGGCGCTGGAAACCCTGCGGCTCGGGCTGCGCGCGGACACCGCCGCGGCCGCTGCCCCGGCTGAGCGCGCTGACATGCCCCGGCCGGACCGCCACCGGGCCAGCCCGATCGGCGCGCGGCCATGATCGGCGAGCCGGCGCCGAACACCATCACCCGCCCGTACCGGGGGCTGTCGGTGCAGGACGTGGATGTCCCGCTCACCCCGGCCGCGATCACCGGCCTGCTGTGCGGCCGGGAGATCTACCGGCGGACCGCGTACCTGGTGCTGCGCAGCGCCGGGCAGACCGCGCTGGTCGCAGTCCGCCCGGCTGATCCCGGCCCGCTGCTGTCCCCCGTGGCGCAGCTGCGGGTGCTGTCCGGCCCGGAGACCACCCTGTGGGTCACCGAGCCCGCCGCCGACGTGGGCAACGCCACCGCGCTGGCCGGGGTGGCCCGCAAGCATCACCGTGACGGCGTCCTCGCCTACGTGGTCCGGGGCAAGTTCGAGCACGTCAACTTCATCTGGCGGCCCGCACCGATCCGGGTCCGGGTCACCGAGGTCATCCCGCCGCACCCGCCGAAGCTGCTGGCCATGGCCGAGCAGGTGGTCAGCTACGACGAGGACCTGCCCCCGGTCGAGCTGACGCTGGACGCCGTCGACGTGGCGGACCTGATGGCCCGCCACCCCGCGCCGCACTACCTGCTGCCCTGCCGCGGCAGCGGGGTGCCCGCCGAGGGCGGCGTCAGCTTCCTGGACACCCGCCCGCCCCACCACGAGGACTGGCTGCTGATCGGCTGCGAGCGGTCACGGCAGTTCCACGAGCATTTCTACACAACGCAGCCCCGGCGGGTCGATCTCTGCCCCCAGGCACGGGCCACGGGCCAGCCCGGCGAGCACCTGCTCACCAAGTGCTGCCTGCTGGAGCGCGGCATCAAGGTGGACGGGGCCACGGCGGTCGTGCCCTGGGGGGCGAACCTAGACGAGGTGCGCGCCGCGCTCCGCGCGATCTGCGGGATTCCCCCGGTTGGCCAGGGCCCGGGCCCCGGGGCGGCCCCGGCGGTCTCCGCGGCAAGCGGGAACCCATGACCGGCGCCCATCCTGCCGACTCGGCCATCTTCGGGCATCTGTGGACCACACCCGAGGCCTCCGCGCTGTTCTCGGATGAAGGCAGGACGCAGGCGTGGCTGCAGATCCTGGCCGCGCTGGCGCAGGCGCAGGCCGACGCGGAGCTGATCCCGGCGGCGGCGGCCGGGGCGATCCGGGCCTGCGCCGATGTGTCACGAATTGACCTGGCGTTCGTGGCCGAGCAGACCCGGGCGAGCGGACATTCCACGGTGGGGCTGATCCGGGCGCTGCGCTCGGTGCTGCCTGCTGAGGCCCGGGAGTGGGTGTACTACGGGGCGACGGTGCAGGACCTGTCGGACACCTGGTTCGCCCTGGTGTTCCGGGCGGTCGGTGACATCGCGGAGCGGGACGTGACCCGGATGCGGGACCGGGCGCTTGAGCTTGCCGGCCGCTACCGCGACACGCCGATGTGCGGGCGGACGCACGGGCAGCCAGGGCTGCCGATCACGTTCGGGTTCAAGGCGGCGGTCTGGGCCGCGGAACTGGACCGGCACCTGGAGCGGCTGCGGCAGGGCCGGCGCCGCTGGGAGGTGGTCCAGCTCGGCGGGGCGCTCGGCACGATGGAGTTCTGGGGCCGCCAGGCGCTCGGCCTGCTGGAGGGATTTGCCCGGCAGCTGGGGCTGGGCGTGCCGGTCATCCCCTGGATCACCGCCCGGGACGGGGTGGCTGAGTTCCTCTGGCTGCTGGCCGCGATCTCCGCGACGGCCGGCAAGATCGGCAACGAAGTCTACCAGCTGCAGCGGCCCGAGATCGGGGAGCTGCGGGAGTCGCTGCCCCCGGGCACGGTCGGCTCGATCACGATGCCGCACAAGCGCAACCCTGAGATCTCCGAGCACCTGGTCACCCTGGCCCGGGTGATCCGGGCCCAGGCCGCCGTCGCCCTGGACGGGATGGTATGCGAGCACGAGCGGGACGGCCGGGCCTGGAAAGCCGAGTGGCTGGTGGTCCCGGAGATCTCGATGGCCTTCGCGGCGTGCGCAGCGTCCGGGGCCCGGATGCTGGACGGGCTGCGGGCCGACCCGGAGCGGATGCTCGCCAACATTGACGCCCGCCGCGGTTACCTGCTGTCCGAGCCGGTGATGCGGGCGCTGGCCAACCGGATCGGCAAGCACTCCGCGCACGACAGCGTGTACGCCGCGGCCATGCGCGGCCTCGACACCGGCCAGGACTTCCGCACCGCGCTGCGCGCAGACTCCCGGCTGGACCCGGTGACCGACGCCGAGCTCGACGAGCTGCTGCAGGTCCGGTCCGCGCTCGGCTCGTGCGCCGCGTTCGTGGACCGGGTCCGACGCTCGTGCCCGGGAGCAGGCCGGTGACGAGCGCAGGCCGCCCGGCAGGCCGGGCGCGGGTGGACCTCGTCATCGCCCCGACCCCGCTGCACCGGGCGCTGCGGCTGTCACACGAGCTGGGCGTTGAGCTGCTGTTCAAACGGGATGACCTGACCGGCGCCGGCCTGGGCGGGAACAAGCTGCGCGGGCTGGAGTTCCTCATCGCCGACGCGCTCGCCCGCGGCTGCGACAGCCTGGTGACCGGGGCCGGCCCGCAGTCGAACTGGACCATGCTGGCCGCCCTGGCCTGCCTGCGCTACGAGATCGAGCCGCACGTCGTGTGCTACGGCAGCGGCGAGCAGCACCAGGCCAGCCGGGCCGAGGGCAACATGCGGCTGCATCGCTGGCTGGGCGTGGATGTGCGGTTCACCGGGGCCGCCGAGCGGTCGTCGGTGGACGCGGGCATCGCAGCGGTCACCGCGGAACTGCGTGCCGCGGGCCGCCGCCCCTATCCGGTGCCGCGGGGCGGCGCGACACCGCTGGGCGCGCTCGGATACGTGCGGGCCAGCGAGGAACTGGCCGCTCAGCTGGCCGCGCTGGATGAGCCGCCGACCGGGCTGTGGCTGGCCACCGGGTCCTGCGGGACCCAGGCCGGGCTGCTGGCCGGGGCGGCCCTCACCGGCGCGCCATACCAGGTCGTGGGCGTGACCGTGAGCCGCCCGGCCAGTGAATGCGCCAGCCGGATCCGGGAGCTGGCCGCCGATGCTGCCTCCCTCGGCGGCATCGGCGCGGACATCCCCGAGCCGGACGTGCGGGACGGCTGGACCGGGCCCGGATACGGCGTGGCATCCGCGGCCGGGCAGGCCGCGGCGCGGCTGGTCGCGGTGACCGAGGGCGTGTTCCTGGACCCGGTGTTCGGGGCCAAGGCGATGGCCGCCCTGATCGCCGAGTGCCGCGCGGGCCGCGTGCACGGCCCCATCGTGTTCCTGGTCAGCGGGGGTGCGCCCACGTTGTTCGCCGGGCCGGCGACCGCGGGCCGCCGCTCCACGCGGCAGCACCCGGCCGGCCAGGCCCCGGGGTGCATGCGGGCGCCGGATCCGGGGGGTGAGTAGGAGATGAGCTCCAGCCGTCCTCCGGAGGGCTATCTCGGCGCCACGGCGCGGATCACCGGCGGGCCCGCCCCCGAACTGGTCGAGGCGGGGTACGCACTGGAGATCAGCGACGCGCCCTTGCTGCACCGGGGCCTGACCCTGGCCGACCTGGCGCACCTCGCCGAACTGGTCGAGTGCGGCGCGCTCACCCGCGACGAGGCGGCGCCAGTCGGCGCGGGGCTGCTGAAGCTGCTCGATACACCGGCAGCCGGCTTCCCGTACGACCCGGTGTACGGGGACGCGTACAACAGCCGGGAGCGGGAGCTGGAACGCGAACTCGGCCCGGCGGCCGGGCGGCTGCACCTCGGCCGGACCCGCCGGGAGGCGGGCCGCATCGCGTTCCGGCTCGCCCTGCGGGGCCGGCTGCTGAGCCTGCACGCCGATGTCGCCGCGTTTGCCCAGGCCGTCGCGGACCAGGCGGCCCGGCAGGCGGGCACCCTGTGGGCCGACACCACCTACCTGCAGCCCGCCCAGCCCGCCACGTTCGGCCACTACCTGGGCGGCTTCGCCGAGCAGGCGGTGCGGCACCTGGACCGGATCGAGACGGCCTACACCCGCGCCGACGTTTCCCCCGCCGGAGCCGGCGGGGCAGGTGGCACCCGGCTGCCACTGGACCGGGGCCGGCTGGCCCGGAGCCTGGGGTTCGGCGCCGTCGGCCCGCACACCCGCGACGCGATGTGGTCGGCAGACGTGCTGGCCGACGCGGTCCTCGCGGCCGCGCAGGCCACGGCGACGCTCAGCCAGCTCGCGTCAGACCTGGAGATCTTCGCCAGCCCCGCGTTCGGCTACCTGACCCTGGACGCCTCGCTGTGCCGGGCCAGCGTGCTCATGCCGCAAAAGCGCAACCCATATGCCCTGCCGGTGCTGCGTGGCGGCGCGGGCACGCTGGTCGGCCGCCTGACCGGGCTGCTCGCCACCGGGCTCACCCCGTCGGCGCGCACCGACAACTGGCTCTACGCCTACGGGGAGGTGGCCGGGGCGCTCGACCTTGCGGACCGGCTCGTGCGGCTGGGAACCGCGGTGGTGAACGGGCTCAGCGTGCAGGCAGACGTCCTGGCCGGGCAGGCGGCCAGCCATTTCACCGCGGCGGCCGACCTGGCGGAGGAACTGGCGCAGCGCTTCCGGCTCGACTACCGCACGGCCTACCGGGTGGTCGGCCGGGCCGTGGCGGCCACCTTGGCCGGAGGCGGAGGCGAGCTGACAGTGACCGCCGTGATCTCCGCCGCGGCGGAGAT
>DPMS01000520.1 GCA_003541285.1 Actinomycetota bacterium | reverse complement strand
CGCCCGCGAGCAGGCACTGGTGGCGACGCTTGGCTCCATCGATGCCGTGCTCGCCGAACCGCTGGCCGGGTGCCTGCTCCCTGACGCGGACGGGCGGCATGCCTGGAAGTGAAGACCCCGGCCGATCTGGAGGCCGAGGTGGGGCTGCCCGGGGCCACATCTGGCATGGGGATCTGGCCTGGCCGTTCGCGGATGACCCGGCCGACGTGGGCCGCTGGGGAGTGGAGACGGCGTACCCACGGGTGCTGGTCTGCGGGGCGGGCGCCCGCCGGGGCGGCCGGGTGAGCGGAACCGGCGGGCACAACGCGGCCATGGCGATCTTGCGGGGCACAGGTCCCGGCCGGGGCCGCCCGTAGACTGCGCGCATGAGCAGCAAGCCGGCCTCCACCCCAGTCCCCGCCAGCATCATGCAAGACGCCGCACCAGGGCAGCCGGCTCTCGATCACCCGGAGCCGCCGCCCGCCCGCCGGATCCCGCACGCGCGGACCCATCACGGCGACACGTTCATCGACGAGTTCGCCTGGCTCGCGGGCAAGGACGACCCGCAGACGATCGCGTACCTGGAGGCCGAGAACGCCTACACGGCCGCGATGACAGCGGGCCAGGCCAGCCTGCGGGAGGCGGTCTTCGCAGAGATCAAGGGCCGGACCCAGGAGACCGACCTGTCGGTGCCCGCCCGCAAGGGCGGCTGGTGGTACTACACGAGGACGATCGAGGGCCAGCAGTACGCGGTGCACTGCCGGTGTCCCGTTCAGCCGGACCAGGTCCGGCCGCCCCGGACGGAGGACGGCGCGCCGCTGCCGGGCGAGGAAGTCCTGCTGGACTGCAACGAGCTGGCCGCGGACTCACCGTTCTTCTCCCTGGGCACCTTCACGGTCAGCCCGGACGGAAGGCTCCTCGCCTACTCCACCGACCTCGCCGGTTCAGAACGTTTCACGCTGCGGGTGAAGGATCTGCTGACGGGGGAGACCGCCCCGGACGAGATCCCGGACACGTTTTACGGCGGCGCGTGGTCCCTGGACGGGTCCGCGCTCTTCTACGTCACGGTGGACGCGGCCTGGCGTCCCTACCGGGTGTGGCGCCACCTGGTCGGTACCCCGGCAGCTGAGGACGTCATCGTGGTGGAGGAGCGGGACGAGCGGTTCTGGATCGGCGTCGGGCTGACCCGCAGCGAGCGCTACCTGCGCATCTCGTCGGGGAGCAAGCTGACCAGCGAGGTGGCGCTGCTCGATGCTGCCAAGCCGACGGCGGCGCCACGCGTGGTGCTACCGCGGCGCCATGGCGTGGAGTATTCGGTCGAGCACCAGCTCGCCCCCGACGGCAGCGGCCGGCTCCTGATTCTTCATAACGACGGCGCACTGAACTTCGAGCTGGCCACCGTCGAGGTAGCCGGCCCACCGGGCAAGGCCCCGCTGGCCGGCCCGGCCGATCTGACCCCGGTCGCCGCCCACCGTGACGACACCCGGCTGCTCGACGTGGATGCGTTTGCCGGCCACCTGGTGATCTACTTCCGCCGGAACGGTCTCACCGGGCTGCGGATCATCGACGCCGGCGGCGGCGAACGCGAGATCTCCTTCCCCGAGCCGCTGTATCAGGTGTTCCCCAGCGCCAACCCGGAATATGACTCGCGCCTGTTCCGGTTCCACTACGGCTCGCTGGCCACCCCCGACTCGGTCTACGACGCGGCCCTGGAAACCGGCGAGCTGACCCTGCTCAAACGCAGGCCGGTGCTCCCGCTGCCCGGTGCGGGCGCGTACGACCCGCAGGACTACGAGCAGCGCCGCGAATGGGCGACCGCCAGCGACGGCACGCGCATCCCCATCTCCCTGATCCACCGGAAGGGCACTGCCCGCGACGGCACCGCCCCGCTGGTCCTGTACGGCTACGGGAGCTACGAGGCCTCCATGGACCCCAGCTTCTCGATCCCGCGGCTGTCGCTGCTCGATCGCGGCTTTGTCTTCGCCATCGCGCACATCCGCGGTGGTGGCGAAATGGGGCGCCGCTGGTATGACGATGGCAAGACGCTCAGCAAGATGAACACGTTCACCGACTTCGTGGCGTGTGCGGAGCATCTCGCGAACGAGGGCTGGACCAGCCCGGGGCGGCTGATCGCCCGCGGCGGCTCAGCCGGCGGGCTGCTGATGGGCGCGGTTGCCAACCTCGCACCGCAGGCATTCGGCGGCATCGTCGCCCAGGTCCCTTTCGTGGATGCGCTGACCTCGATCCTCGACCCCTCGCTGCCGCTGACCGTGACCGAGTGGGAGGAGTGGGGAAACCCGCTGGAGGACGCGGAGGTCTACACGTACATGAAGGCCTACTCGCCCTATGAGAACGTCAGCGACCAGACCTACCCGCCGGTCCTGGCGGTGACGAGCCTCAACGACACGCGCGTGCTCTACCACGAGCCTGCCAAGTGGATCGCGCGGCTGCGCGCCACCGGCCACGGTGGCCCGTTCCTGCTCAAGACCGAGATGACGGCCGGCCACGGCGGCCGGAGCGGCCGCTACGACGCCTGGCGCGAGGAAGCCCTGGTCCTGGCCTGGATCATCACCACCGCCCAGCGTGGCGCCGCAGTCGCTGCCTGACCTCCCCAGCCTGGCCNNCGATGACAGTTGCCAGGCTGCGGGTCAGTGCGTTCTCCCGTGCCAGCACGGTGTGTACTGGCATTCCCTTCCCGCCGATCCACAGATCAAAGTGGTATTTCCTGGACTTCGCCCAATCGTGCTGGCACTCCACGCACTGATCTTCCATGATGAAGTAACGCTTGACGAACGGCACATAGACGCGAGTGCCAACGGGAATCTCCCGGTTATCCGATGCCAGGGTGATCGGATCGGTATAGGTGCCGGTGCCGCCTGCCGCATTGTGCCTGGCATGGAAGCCCCCGTTTTTGGGGTAGGCGATGGCGTTACCCGGCGGATCATTGTCCGGCCAGCCGTACCAGGTAATATAGACCTTGCTGGTCACCGGGCTTGCGGCAGGAGCCGCAGTCGACGGCGTTACCGCATAAAAAGCCGCAGACGATGGCGTTACCGCAAAGAGCGACATGATCGCCACAAGGATGAGCGAGAACCCTGGCATCATGCGTTCTGCCGCCAATCGATTTACCGCGTGGGCCGTGGTGACAGGCCCGAGTATGGTCGATCACGATTGCACAAGCTGGCGTTTCCGGGCAGATCGCCATCATCCTTTGCAGATCATTGAACCTGCGCACGCCAAGCAGTTGCCAGGACCGTGAAACCCGCCGAGCGGGCCTGGCTGCGCCTGCCCGGGCAGGCGGCCCGGGC
>DPMS01000416.1 GCA_003541285.1 Actinomycetota bacterium | reverse complement strand
ATATATCACCGAAAAATGTCCACTATCATGGCCGGAGCGCTGATGATCCGTCATGGCTGGCCGCTTAGAACTGCCATGACGACCCAGATCGACCAAGTCCGCAGGGGGGCCGCCCACCGCACAGCCAGCCATGTTCAGTTTGGGTTGCCATCGCAGGCCATACTTGCCATGTTCCACGGTGCTGGGGGCGATAGAACTGCCAGGACGCCGGTCATTTTGGCTGGAAGCCGCCCAAAACGACCACCTAGCGAGCCCGGATCGGCTGCCCGTGGTGATTTGGGTTGTGATACCCGGCCCCTTCCTGCTCAGATCACGGTGCAGGTGGTGCCGTTTCTGGTCGGCGCTCATCCGGGGATGCTCGGGCACCTTGTGGTCGCCGGGTTCGACGACCTTCCCAGTATCGTGTATCTAGACACGGCCGCGGCCGGGCAGATCGTGGAGACGCCGAGCGTGGTCGATCAGGTGGGGCTGACCTGGGAGGCCCTCCGGTCGGAAGCTCTGCCCAGGGCTGCCTCCCGTGACCTGATGGCCAAGATTGCCGAGGACAGATGGACCTGACAGGCGCCGGGTGGCGCAAGAGCAGCTACAGCGGCAGCAACGGCGGCACGTGCGTGGAGGTTGCCTCCGTCATGGGGGCCGGGCCGGCCGGGGTTGTCGCGGTACGCGACTCGAAGGACCCGCAGGGTCCGGTTCTGGTGTTCACCCCAGACGAGTGGCGGGTGTTCGCCGCTGGGGTGAAGGCCGGTGACTTCGGCCTGGGCTGACGTACTGAGCCGGGCCGTCCCGCTATGAGGGGTATCGCCGTGCCTGCGCTCGGCCTTGCCTGCTCCCTTGCCGCCGTGATCACCGGCTGTGCCGGGGCGGGCGGGTCGTCACACGCGGTACCCGTGACCTACTACCTGTCGCTGGGCGATTCGCTGTCGCAGGGTGTCCAGCCGGACGCGGCAGGTGTCAGCGTCCGGACCCGGGATGGCTACGCCGACCAGCTGTACGCCGCGCTCCGCCCGCGCCATCCGGGCCTGCGCCTGGTCAAGCTGGGCTGCCCGGACGAGACCACCGCCACCATGATCCACGGCGGGATCTGCTCTTATCCCGGCGGGTCCCAGCTGGCGGCCGCGGTGAGCTTCCTCCAGGCACACCGGCGCAAGGTGTCGCTGATCACCCTCGACATCGGGGCCAACGACCCGGACTCCTGTATCACCATGCCGTCTGTCACCAAGCTCGCGACCTGCGTCGGCAAGTCCATGCCGCGGACCGCCGCCAACCTCGCCACGATCGTGACCAGTCTTCGCCAGGCGGACCCGGGTGCCCCCATCATCGCGATGAACTACTACCTCCCGGCGCTCGCCGAATGGCGGCACGGCCTCGTCGGGCAGGCGTTCGCGCGGCTCAGCGAACTGGCCGCCGTCGGCTACAACACCCTGCTGACCAACGCCTACAAGGCGTCCGGCATCCGGGTCGCCGACGTGTTCAGCGCCTTTCACACCACGGACTTCGGCGAGGTGACCGTGCCCGGGTTCGGCAGGCTGCCGCGCAACGTCGCCGCGATCTGCCAGTGGACCTGGGAGTGCGCGGCGCCCCCGCGCGGGCCGAACCAGCACGCCAACCAGGCCGGCTACCAGGTGATAGCCCGCAGTTTCCTGCTCGCCGGCGCCCATTGACCCGGGCGCTCCGTGCCCCCGGGCACACCTGGCCCGGTGCTGCCTGCTTCCCGGGGCCGGGTAGCCTGGCCAGCTCTGGGGTTGTGTGCGCTAGTGTCACGGCGTGACGGACAACAATGACTGGCGCGTGACGATCTCGCTGCCCGACCAGCACCACGTCGAGCGGGTGCACCGATCCCTGTCCACGCACGCGGTGGAAGAAGATGTCCACCACCGGCTTGGCCGCAGCATCGCCGTCGGTGCGGGTGACTCGCAGATCTTCCTGTACACGGGCAGCGAGCTCGCTGCCCGTGAGGCTGAGCGGGTAGCCCGTGACGTGCTCGCCCAGCACGGGATCGAGGCGGAATTCGCGCTGGACCGCTGGCATCCCATCGAGGAGGAGTGGGAGAACGCCGAGGCCGCGATGCCACGGACCGACGCCGAGCAGCAGGCAGAGCACCAGAAGCTGCTGGCCGCGGAAACCGCCGAATCGCTGGCGACCGGAAGCGCCCAGTGGGAGGCCAGGGTCGAGTTCCCGTCCCACCACGAGGCGGTCGCGCTGGCGGACAAGTTGCGCAGCGAAGGCCGGCCGGTGGTACGGCGCTGGAAGTTCCTGGTCGTGGGTGCGAACAACGAAGACGAAGCCCGGGAACTCGCCGACCAGATCAGGCGGGAGGCACCGCCGGACGCAACGGTCCGTGCCGAGCACTCCGGTGTCTTCCTGCCGTTCATCCCGTTCTGACCGGACGCGGCGTTCTGCCTCAGGGCCGTTTGGCGTCAGGGCCGTTCGCCGCCGCTGTCCGGGATACGTTCAGCCAGGGCGGCCCCGGGACGGGGGAGCCTGTCAGCAACCCGGGCCCAGGATCAGCGCGTCACCGTCCATGCTCATCTCCCCTGCTCGGGCCGGCTCCCTCAGCCCGGCNNCGGCCGGTTACCCGGGGCCATCCAACCAGCCCGCACCGGCCCGCACCGGCCCAGTTGCTGGCACCTGGCAAACCGTGTCAAGTCCCTGCAATAGGCGCGCCCGGCAAATCAAATTCCCAGGCCAGGGCTCCGGCGCGGGCCAGGTCACGGTGGGTGACCCCCAAACGGGGGTCATGACAGGCCGGGAAGCATTCGAATAAGATCACCTGTCGAAGCGATAGGTCAAGGACGGGCATCTCCCGAGGCCCCTATGCCGGGAGGGGGGGGATCCACGGTCAGGGGTTTGGGGGGAGGTGCCCGTCCTCAACGGCTCGATAGTACAGGTCCATTTTGGTCGGCGCCGCCCTGCCAGCGCGCCCGTACTTGTCGCGGACCCGGCACACATACTGCTTGGCCGTCTCCTCGCTGAGGCCCATCCGCCGGGCGACGGACTTCATCGGCATGCCGGTGGCGTAAAGCTGCAGCGCACGCGTTTCCTGTGGGCTGAGGACCGGCCGGTCGGGAGCGTCGTCGGTGGCGAAGATGTATGCCAGCCGGGGCGAGATCCAGTCCTTTCCCGCAGCGACCGTCCTAATGGCAGCTGCCATCTGGGAAGTCTCTTCGCTCTTCAGCACGTAGCCGAGGGCACCCGCCCGGATTGCGGACCGGACACTGACCGGCTTGTCGGAGGCGGAGAGCACCAGGACGGTGGGCCCGGCGGCGGTGACGGCGGCGACGTTGCGCTCAGCGGCCGTCCCGTCGCCAAGGTCGAGGTCAAGAAGAACCACCTGCGCCAGCCGCCCCGGCCCGGCCAGCAGGCCAGCCACGGTCGTGGCCGTGCCGACGATCCTCATGCCGGTCGCCGCGGAGCGGATCCAGCCGGCGACGCCATCGAGAATGATGGGGTGGTCGTCGACAACGGCGACGTCGATGATGCTCATCGCGCGGCCCCGATCCGGGTGACGCCGGTAAGGCCGGCCGCCTCCGGTGATCCCGTCATGTCAGCGCTGCCTTCCGCCATCGGATCTCCAGGCATCCCGCTCCACTGTCGACAACCTCGACCGTGGCACGCCAGGCGGAGGTTGCGGGCACCTTCCGCGCGAGTCCGGTCACGTCCGGTGCAGCCTGTGGCGGCTTGTCGAAGGTCATGTACATTTCCACGTCGTCCTCGGACGCCAGCACCGTGAGCGTCACCGGATGCGGCGGCAGCGCATTCACCACCCCGCTGACCGCCGCCAGTGTGGCGCCCGCCACCCCCGTCGGCAGGCGCCCAGGGTCACCGACGACGCGGACCTCCATCGGCACACCTCGCGCCCGGGCGGCGCTCAGCGCGGGTGCGATGCCGGCAAGCAGCAGGCCCCCATGCTGGGGCCGGTCCAGCAGCGCCCGCCGCAGCGCCGCCGCCTGCCGTCCGCACTGCGCCCGCACCTCGCCGCCAGCCAGGTCCAGCGTCCCGGTGGCGATGTCACGCAGCAGCGGGAGCGCCTGCTGCTCCAGGAGGGCGAGCCTGCCCAGCCGGTCCTCGTGGACCGCGGCGGCCGCCGCGCGCTCCGCCGCTGACCGGCTTGCCAGCTCGGCCCGGCGGGTGGCCATCGCGGCGTAGGTGCGCACGGCCGGCCGCAAGGCGGCAAACACTACGAGGATCACCACGACGGTGTACCCGGTTGCCGCGAGCCGCGCCAGCCACAGCGGAGTCACCCCCAGCATGTGGATGGTGAGAATCGCATGAGCGGCGACGACGAGCACCGCCGCGGAACCCCACACCCAGGCCGGGCGGCACATTGCCACCAGGGCCAGCAGCCAGCCGGTCCCGATGACCGACCAGTCGGCCGTCCCGCCTGCGCCATGTGCACGGCGGTCCCAGCCGACAAGCGCGACCGCGGTGACCGCGACCGCGATCGCGACCAGTGCCTCCGGTCCCGCGAAACGGGCGGTGCGGGCTCGGGGCACCAGCCAGACCGCGGCCACCAGCATGCTGAGCCACACCGCGATCGGCACCGCCGGGTATCTGTAGTCGGGAAGGTAACTCACCACCTGGATCAACAGGGTGAGCTGCCAGATAGCCGCGACCATCCCTGCCACGCGCGGCAGTTCAGCCTCGTAGGCATCGTGGACCATCCCCCCGCTGCTCGGCAGCGCAGACGGCCGGTCAGCAGGATCCTCCGTCGTGGGCGCCTGGCGTGGGTCCGGCGGTGGCATCCAGCGCAGGCACACCTCGGTGCCCTGGCCGGGCGCCGACCGGATGGTCGCCCGCCCGCCACAGTCAGCGACGCGCTCGATGATGGACCGCCGCAGGCCCAGCCGGCCGGGGCCGATATGGGCGGGGTCGAATCCCACACCCCCATCCCGTACGGTCACCTCCAGGCCAGCCGGCGCCGCGGCGTCGGCCGCGGACGCCGCCAGGTTGACCTCCACCCAGGCCTCTCCGGTCGCGCCGTGGCTGGCAGCGTTGACGAGCGCCTCGCGTACGGCGTGCACCATCGCGCCGGCGACCGGGGCCGGGACAGCCAGTGCCTCCCCGCCCGCGGTTTGGCTGGGCGCAGCAGCGGCTTTGTGCCCCGCCGGGGCACTGGCCTCCACCGCGGCACTGGCCCCCACCGCGGCACTGGCCCCCACCGCGGCACTGCCCCCCACCGCGGCACTGGCCCCCGCACGGGCACCGTTGATGACCTCGATGTGCACATCCAGGCCCCGCTCGCGCATGCCGAGAGCGGCGGACTCAAGGCCGGCCAGCAGGCCGCCGTAGGGCTCGCGGGCCGCCGTGACAGGATCACCAGGTTCGCTGAGCGCGCGCTCCATCAGCGCGATGTCGTCGCGGCACCGGCTGATCACCTCGCCCTGGCCGCTGCTGCCGGGCTGTGCGAGGGCGGTGAGGGTGTTGAGCACCGTGTCGTGGAGCAGGCGCTCATGCTCACGGCGCTCGATGTTCCTGGACAGGACGACGTACTGGGCCCGGGAGTCCTGGTCCGCCGCGGCCAGCGCGGCGTCCGCGGCCGCGGCCCGCTGCTGGAGCTTCCGCCTGCCCAGCCAGGAAACGGCAGACAGGGTAAGCAGCAGCGCGCAGGCAGCCGGCGGGTTGGTCCCGGTACGCACCGCCGGGGACAGGACGGTTCCCGCCCAGTAGGCCGATCCCGATGCCAGGGCCAGCGGCGCGAACACGGCGGCCGGCGCGTACCAGGCGGGGACCACCACCTGGGCGGCCATCATGATGTACAGCCAGTTGGCGGTGTCGCCCCGCATGGCAGGTGGCACGCAACCCAGGGCGCCGAGCGCGAGCGCGATATGGGCACCCGAGTCGCCGCAGGCGAGCCGCCAACCCGGCTGGTGGCGCCCGAGGTAACCCACCACACCGGTGGACCAGATGACAGCCACCAGTGGCCCAACCAGGCGCCAGGGGGCTGCCGCGTAGAACGAGTGCCAGATGATGACCTGCACGGCGGTGCATGCGATGGCGACACAGCGGATGAGCGACGTGGTCCGTGCCGTCACGGCGACCAGCGTCGTTGTCGCCGGGCCGGCCGGTCCGCTCGCAGCGGCACCAGCCGGCCACGCCGCTAAGTCAGGGGCTGGCCGCATGGCCCGAATGTACACGCGGCGCGCCGGCCCTACTGGGAGGTCGGCCAGCCTCCTCGCAGCGGCCAGCCTCCCGGCCGCTTGCCCCTTGCCGGGCAGCCGGCGCGCGGCCTGACTCAACTCCCCGTTTCCGCTGGCAACGCACCTGGCATCCGCCTTCGCGCGCCTTCGCGCAGCCGGTATCCCCGGCCGGTCAGCCTCCCCGCACCCGCGGTGCTTGGTCAGTAGGGGATTTCGGTTTCGCGCCAGGGGGGTGGTGGGGGTGGTGTGTGGCCCGGGTTCTGGGTGTGGCGGTCCAGGCGGGTCATCTGGTGGTCGATCTCGGCGAGGCGGGTGGTGATCCGGGCGAGTTTGCGCTGCCACAGGTCCTGCTCGCCGAGCAGGCGCTGTTTCTCGCGGGCCAGCTGGGTCAGCTTCGCGTACGCGTCGGGCACCGCACCGGCCCCCGCCCGCGGCGGCAGGCTGCGCGCGGTCCGGGCATCGGCCACGCTGCGCGGCGCACCACCCCTCACGGCCGCACCGGCCGGGTGCCACGGCCCCGCTTCACCGGCCCACCCGCCTGCTGATGCACCAGCTCCAGCACCTTGGCACGCACCTGGGCCGCACTCAGCCCATTCCAGCCACGCCGCCCCGCCTCACTGGACAGCACATCCTGGCACGCCCGCTCAAACACCGGATCACCGGCCGCCGCCACCGCCCCCCGCTGCGCCACCACCTTGGCGATCACGATCGCACTGCGCACCGTATGCCGGTCCGCGCCCCCCAGCGCCACCCGGCACGCCCGCACCAGCCGGACAATACTCAGCGCATCCGCCTCCGACACCCCCGACCGCGCCTGCACGATCGCCGACTCACTCGCCTCATCAAAGGCATCCAGATCGATCGTCACGAACCGCTCGAACAACGCATCCTGCGCCTGATGCACCCCCGCGTACTCCACCGGATTCGACGTGAAAATCGCCACGAAATCCGGATGCACCCGCAGGTAATCGGTCTCCGCCCGCCGCCGCGACGGCAGCACCAGCACCCCCTCCTCCAGCACCGACAGCAGCGCATTGTTCGCCTCCGGCCGCGACCGGGTGAACTCGTCATACACCAGCGTCAGACCCTCACGGCACGCGATCGTCAACCGCTGATCCACCCACCGCGGCGCCACATCATCCTCGGTCTTACGCACCGACGCGATGAAGTTATCCACCACCCGCCGCCGCCGGAACCCCGCATGCGCCCCCACCAGATCCGAACTCCCGAACTCATCATCACCCACCATCAGCATCACCGGCCGCCCCAGCCGATGCGCCACATGCAACGCCAGCGTCGTCTTCCCCACCCCAGACGGCCCACGGAAATGCACCGGGAACCCCGCCCGCACATACCCCAGCGCCCGATCCGTAACCTCCGCCACATAAGGCGTCTCCACAAAATCCGGCCGCGGAACAGCCCTAATAACAGAAGCACCAACAGCAGTCACTCCATACACCTCGTTCGGAATATTCAGGTAGCTGGATGGCCGCAGCACTGTGCGCCGCACGACGGCAGTGCCACCCTGATGAGCTGCGCTCATAGAGGGCCGGGCCCCGTGGCGTGGGTACCGGAATCCTTGCTGCCGGACCCGGGCCGCCGCGTCGCTGGACCGTCCTGCAGTGCCGCTAGGCCGCGAAGTAGAGCTTCGATTTCTCTTCCCGCCGTGCGGTGTGGTCGGCGATCATCTCCTTCAGAATCCGGGACAGCACGGACCGGGACGAGCTGAACTGACCTTCCAGTTCCGCCACCTTCACCCCGTTGGGGTGATCAGCCAGATAGCTGGAAATCGCGGAGACCGACGCCGGCCCCCCACGCCCGGGCTTCGCTGGCTTCGTGGCGGCCCTGACAGGCTTGGCCTTGGCAGCCTGCGCGGGCTTGGCCCGGGCAGGCTTGGCNNGCCGCTGCCTTCGCGGGCGCCGGTGCCTGTGCTGCCGGTGCCTGCTCCTGCCCGGGCGCAGGCCTGGCCGGCGTGCGCACCGCGACCCGGAAGCCCTTGCCGCCCAGCCCGCCGATCGCTGCCGTGTGAACGCCCCAGATGTTCCCCAGTTCGAGGACTTCCGCCAGCCGCTCATGCGCTTCGTGGGCGGCGACCGACCGCCGCTCGCGCTCGTCGCTGGCCCGCTCACGGGCGTCCTGGGCGCCAGCCGCCCGCCGCCTGCGCTCGGCCGACGTGCGCTCACGGGCGTTCTCAGCGGTCTGGGCGAGCCGCTGGCGGCGGAACTCCTCCACCGTGTCCGCGACCTCGTTGTACCGGACGGATATCTGCGCGAGGCGCTCACGGGCCTCCTGCTCGGAGATCGCGTGCCGCTCGCGGACGTCCTCGGCGCGTTCCCGGGCGTCCTTGGCCGCGGCGGCCCGCCGCTTGCGCTCGGCCCCGGCCCGGTGCCGGGCGTCCCCAGCGGCCGTCTCCTGCCGCTCATGCTCGGCGCTGATCCGGTCCCG